>NZ_JBEPAA010000014.1:67957-132733 GCF_040298365.1 Kitasatospora sp. NPDC001603 | reverse complement strand
CCCCTGCGGGGGGGGCACCCCCCGGCGCCCCCCCCGCCCCCCCCCTCCCCGCGGGCCGCCGCCCCGCCGCCCGGTCGCGGGGCCGCGCCCGGGCCCGGCACCCCCGGCGCGCCGCGGCCGGCCGGCACGGGCGCTCCGCCGGACTCGGGCTCCGCGGCCGGTGGAGCGCCCGGCGTGGGCTCCGCGCCCGGCGCCGGCGTGGCCGGGAGCTCCCCGGTCGGCGACGCGGTCGCCGCCGGGCTGTCGGTGAGCGGGCCGGCGGACACCGACACCGCCGGCTGCGCACCGGGCTGTTGCGTCTGCGTCTGCGTGTGAAACGGGCCCCGCTCCACCAGCACGACCGTGGCCGCGCCACCGGTGATGACCACCGGAATGATGACGGGCACCAGGAGGCGGCGCCACCGCCGGCCCGCACCGGGCTCGGCGCCGGTCCGGCGTGCCACCCGGGCGACCTCGGCCGCCGGGGCGCCGGCCACCGGGGTCCCGGGCACGGCGGGCGGGACGGGACGCACCACCGCGGCGACCGGCGCCGACCTGTCGCCGACCGCCTCCCGTGCCGCGGCCGCCATCGCGGCGGCGTCGGCGAACCGGTCCCCCGGCCGCTTGGCCAGCGCCCGGGCGACGAACTCCCGCACGGCCGGCGCGAACTCACCGGGCAGCTCCGGCGCCGGCTGCTGGACGTGCTTGAGCGCCACCTCGACCACGCTCTCGCCGGTGAACGGCGGCGTGCCGGTCAGCAGTTCGTAGCAGACCACGCCGAGCGAGTAGAGGTCCGAGGCCGGCGTGACACCGCCGCCGCCGGCCTGCTCCGGGGCCATGTACAGGGCGGTGCCGACCACCACGTTGGTCGCCGTGAGCGTGGTGCTCACCAGCGCCCGCGCGATGCCGAAGTCCGTCACCGTCACCCGGCCGTCGTCCCCCAGCATCAGGTTGGACGGCTTGACGTCCCGGTGCACGATCTCCTGCTGGTGGGCGGCGTGCAGCGCGTCGAGCGCCCTGGCGAGCAGGCTCAGCGCCCGCTCGGGCGGCATCGGTCCGTCCTCGGCGAGGGCCTTGTCCAGCGGCCGTCCCTCGACGAGTTCCATCACGATGTAGGCGATCCGCTCGCCCTCGGCGCCGTGCCCGGCGTCGCCACCCTGCTCCCCGTAGTCGTGGACCTCCACGATGCCCGGGTGGCTGATCGCCGCGAGCAGTTGGGCCTCGCGCCGGAACCGCGACGCGAACGTCCCCTCCTCCAGCAGTCCCGCGTGCAGGACCTTGACGGCGACCTGCCGCTCCAGCACCCGGTCGTCGGCGCGCCAGACGGCGCCCATGCCGCCGCCACCGATCCACTCGGTCAGCGCGTACCGACCTCCGAGTACGGTCCCCCGACCACTCATGCCCCGCCCCTTCGCAGTGCCCCGCCCCAACGGGTCGTCACCAACACGGCCTGTGCTGCCACCACTCTCCCCCGCCCGCCGCGCCACCGGTACCGGTCGGACCCGGCCGTTCGGGCCGCGGCGAGCATCAGACGCTACCGGGCAGGGTCGGCACGGCCCCGCCCGGGGCCGGATGGTGGCCGTCGAACAGCCGTCGAAGGCCGGTGACGGGCGCGTGGGTGCGGGTGCCCGGGACCGACCGGTGCAGCCCGGCTCCACGCCGGCCGCCGCACACTCCCGGGCCAACTCGACTGCAGCCCAGGGCTGTTGCGGCGCGAAGGCCGCCGCCCGTTACGCCGTCGCGGCCGCCGCCGCCCGGCCCGCCGTGCGGCCGGAGAAGAGGCAGCCCCCGAGGAAGGTCCCCTCCAGCGAGCGGTAGCCGTGCACCCCGCCGCCGCCGAAGCCGGCCGCCTCGCCGGCCGCGTACACGCCCTCCAGCACCTCGCCGCCGGGCCGCAGCACCCGGGCGGAGAGGTCGGTCTCCAGCCCGCCGAGCGACTTGCGGGTCAGGATGCTCAGCCGGACGGCGATCAGCGGGGCGGCCGCCGGGTCGAGGATGCGGTGCGGCGCGGCCGTGCGGATCAGCTTGTCGCCCAGGTAGCGGCGGGCGCCGTGGATGGCGGTGACCTGGAGGTCCTTGGCGAACGGGTTGGCGAGCTGCCGGTCCCGGGCCTCGACGGTGCGGCGCAGCTCGTCCGGGTCGATCAGCGCCTCGCGCGTGCGGGCGTTCATGCCGCGGGCGAGGTCCGCCAGGTTGCCGGCGACCACGAAGTCGGGTCCGTGCCGCAGATGGGCGCGGACCGGGCCGGGGGCGCCGGGCAGCGCGCGGCCGAGCACGCCGCGCACCGAGCGCCCGGTGAGGTCGGGGTTCTGCTCGGAGCCGGAGAGGGTGAACTCCTTCTCGATGATCTTCTGGCTGAGCACGAACCAGGTGTGGTCGTGCCCGGTGGTCCGCAGGTGTTCGAGGGTGCCGAGGGTGTCGAAGCCGGGGAAGAGCGGGACGGGCAGCCGGCGGCCGCGGGCGTCCAGCCAGAGCGAGGACGGGCCGGGCAGGATGCGGATGCCGTGCCGGGCCCAGATCGGGTCCCAGTTCTCGATGCCCTCGGTGTAGTGCCACATCCGGTCGCCGTTGATCAGGTTGCCGCCCGCCTCGCCGGTGATGCCGAGCATCAGGCCGTCGACGTGGGCGGGGACGCCGGAGAGCATCCGCTCGGGCGGGGTGCCGAGCCGGGCGGGCCAGGCCTTGCGGACCAGGTCGTGGTTGCCGCCGATGCCGCCGGAGGTGACGATCACGGCCTGCGCGCGGAGTTCGAACTGGCCGGCGACCTCGCGCGAACTGGCCTCGCCGCGCGCCGCGTCGCTGGGCACCAGCACCTCGCCGGCGACGGTGTCGGTGACCCCGGCGTGCGCGGAGAGGCCGGTGACGCGGTGACGGAACCGCAGGTCGACCAGGCCGCGTTCGGCGGCGGCCCGGACCCGGCGGACGAAGGGTTCGAGCAGGCCGGGCCCGGTGCCCCAGGTGATGTGGAAGCGGGGCACGGAGTTGCCGGGCCCGTCGGCCAGCAGCCCGCCGCGCTCGGCCCAGCCGACGACCGGGAAGAACCGCACGCCCTGGGCGCGCAGCCAGGCCCGCTTCTCCCCCGCCGCGAAGTCGACGTAGGCCTCGGCCCAGCGGCGCGGCCAGGCGTCCTCGGCGCGGTCGAAGCCGGCGGTGCCCTGCCAGTCCTGGAGGGCGAGCGCGTGCGAGTCGCGGATCCGCATCCGGCGCTGCTCGGGCGAGTCGACCAGGAAGAGACCGCCGAAGGACCAGTGCGCCTGCCCGCCGAAGGAGGCCGCGGGCTCCTGGTCGAGCAGGATCACCCGCCGTCCGGCGTCGGCGAGTTCGGCGGTCGCGGCGAGGCCCGCGAGACCGGCTCCGATGACGATGACATCGGCGTCCAGGGCCATGCGCTCTCCTCCATCAGTGGTCCGGCGGTGCGGCCGGTGGTCCTGCGGTGCGGCGTTCGGGCGGTGCGGCGTGCGCCCGATACTGCGGCCTGCGGCGGGGCGCGTCAACCGGTGAGTAACAAGCTGCGGCGGCAATTCCGCTCCGGGGCGTTTCGGAAATACCTCCGATACACGGTGGAGCGTTATTCCGAAATGCTTCTGACGGGTTTTCGGGAATTTCCGCACCGGGCATGGACGCATTCGAAACCTGGCGGTAACTTACCTGTCAGTAGTAAAGCTGTGGCCCGGCTGGCGCGACCCCCCACTCGTTCTCTCTCCCCCAGGAGGAACCCGTGCTCAGCCCTGCCCGGAAACGCCGCACGACCCGGACTTCCCGGAAGCCCGCCCTGCTCGCCGCCGCCGCACTGGGCGCGGCCCTCGCCCTGACCTCCACCAGCGCGCAGGCCGCCACGCCCGCCCCCCGCCACTACGTCGCCCTCGGCGACTCCTACGCCGCCGGCGCCGGGGTGCCCGGCCAGTCGGCCGGCCTGTGCCTGCGCTCCGACCGCAACTACGGCCACCTGGTGGCGGCCGCCCTCAAGGCCACCGCCTACACCGACGTCACCTGCGCCGCCGCCAAGGTGAAGGCGATGACGCAGCCCCAGTACGACGCGTTCATCCGGGTCAACGACCCGCAGTTGGACGCCGTCACCGCCGACACCGACCTGGTGACCCTCGGCATCGGCGGCAACGACCTCGGCGCCACCGACCTCGGGCTCGGCGAACTGGTCGGGGTCTGCATCGCCGGCGCGGCGGTCAACCCGCTGGGCACGCCCTGCAAGGACGTCTTCCACCACGGCTACTGGGACTGGTCCAGCTGGTCCTGGCAGTACGGCAACGACGACCTGGCCGACCGGATCGCCGCCGCCCGGCCGCAGATCGCCGACACCCTGAAGCGCATCCACGCCAAGGCACCCGGCGCCAGGGTCCTGCTGGTGGGCTACCCGTCCGTGCTGCCCGCAGACGGCTCCGAGTGCTTCCTGCGCCAGCCCGTCACGGCGGGGGACGTCGAGTACATGTACGGCGTGCTCCGCCAGTTGAACGCCATGCTCAGGTCCACCGCCGCCGCGGGCGGCGCCACCTACGTGGACACCGCCACCCCGACCGTCGGCCACGACGTCTGCTCGGACGACCGCTGGATCGAGGGCGCGCTGCCGGGCTCCCCGGCCGTCCCCTTCCACCCCAACGCCACCGGCGAGAAGGTGATGGCGGACGCCGTGCTCGCCGCCCTGAAGTAGCCGCGGGCGCGGGCGGGAACCTCGAGGGGGCGGCGACCGGAACTCCGGTCACCGCCCCCTCGGTCGTGCCGCGGGCCCTACGGCTTGATGCGGACCACCTGCGGGTCGTGGTCGCTCGCCTGGACGGCGAACTCGCTGTTGATGTGCACGACGTCGTACTTGGCGTACCCGACCTCGGGGCTGACCAGGACGTGGTCCAGCACCTGCGAGTTGCCCTGGTAGACGTAGGAGTACTGCTCCTTCTCCGGCAGCTCGTTCACCAGGTCGCGCAGCACGCCGTCCTTGGTCAGCGCGGCCAGCGCGGGCGAGAACTGGTAGTCGTTGAAGTCACCGAGCGAGACCACCTTGGCCTCCTTGTCGGCGGCCAGCAGCTTGGCCACGAAGGCCTGCTCGACCGTGGCCTGCTTGAGGCGCTGCACCTCGGAGCTGCGGGCCGGGGCCTGGAAGCGGCTGTCGATGCCCTGGTCGCCGCCCTTGCTGTTGAAGTGGTTGGCGATGACGAAGACCTTCTTGCCGCGGAAGGAGAACTGGCCCACCAGCGGCTTGCGGCTGTTCACCCAGGCCTCGTCGGCCGGGGCGATCCGGCCGGGCGAGGCGGTCAGCGCGGTGGCCGCGCCGGTGCCGGCCACGTCCACCGCGGCGGTGGCGCTGCCGCCGGCGATGTCGGTGAAGGAGACCCGCTGCGGGTTGAAGAGGAAGACCTGGCGGATGTTGCCGCCGGGCTCGCCGCCGTCCTTGCCGTCCTGCGGGTCGATCGAGCGCCAGTCGTAGGCCGGACCGCCGGCCGCCTTGATGGCGGCGACGAACTTGGCGACGGTCTGGCTCGCGTCCACCGTGCCGTCGCTCTTGGCGCCGTTGTTGTCCTGGATCTCCTCCAGGGCGAGGACGTCGGGCGAGCGCAGGTTGGTGACCACGGCCTGGGCCAGCTCGGCGAACTTGGCGTCCGGGTTGCCGGGCGCCAGGTTCTCCACGTTGTAGGTGGCGATGGTCAGCTCGCGGTCGGCCGGCTGCGCGGTCACCTCGCGGGCCAGGTGGTTGTCCTGGAGCGCGCCGAGGGTGCCGGCGACCAGGGTGTAGCCGCCGAAGCTGTTGTAGTCCAGCGGGCCGTCGGTGGTGCCGGTCAGCACGTCGCCGACGTTGGCGACCGGGAACGGCTGCTGGGCGGCCGGCGCCTGCTGCTGCACCATCAGGCGGCCGACGTTCGGCTCCTCGTACGACTCGTACAGCACGCCGCCGCGCCGGCTCCTCTGGTCCTGCTTGTCGGCCGCGACCCAGAGCTCGTTGTACTTGTCGGTCGCCTGGATCACCCGGACGTCCTTGACCTGGACGCGCATGCCCTCCAGCGACTCGTAGAAGTCCAGGGTGTACTTCTCCGGCTGGAGCGGCAGGGACTCGACGGTGCCGCCGGCCGGGGCCTGCGGGGTGTAGGTGCCGGGGATGTTGCGGGTGTCGACCTCGACCGCGGCCGGCAGCGGGTTGCCCGAGGAGAGCACGGTGACGGCCGGGCCGGTGAGCTGGGTGAGCGACTGCGAGCCGCCGTTGAAGTTCGGGTAGTACTCCGTCACCTTGCCGGTGACCAGCACCGAGTCGCCGACCTTGACGGTCGGGTTGGCGCTGCCGGTGTAGACGAAGACGCCCTCGCTGGTGGCCGGGTCGGCGTCCGGGTTCGGGTCCTGGATCCAGAAGCCCTTGGAGCCGTAGCCGCGCACGCCGGTGACGATGCCGGGCACGCCCGCGACCGTCTTGCCGGTCCGGCTCGACAGCCGGGTGGTGCCCTGGATGTCGTGGATCCGGACGGTGCCCGGCTCGGTCGGGCCGGTCGGGGTGGAGCCCTCGGCGACCTCGCCCTTGCTGTTGGTCGGGCTCGGGGCGCCGGCGGCGAGGTCCGCCGCGTTGTCGTCGGTGTCCGGGAGGCCCGCCTTGCGGGCCACCGAGGCGGTGTTGGAGGCACCGGCGGCGGCGGCCGAGCCCTCGTGGACGACGGCGGTGCCGAAGCCGACCAGGTCCCGCACGCGCGGGTCGGCGGCGCAGTCGGCGGCGGTCCTGCAGGTCAGCGGGTCGGTGCCGCGGACCAGTGCGACGGTGCCGCTGGTGCCCGACAGGGCCAGCGAGCCGGCCGCGTCCGGGGTGGGCAGGTCGACCGTGCCGGCCGCGCCGGCCGCCTCGGCGACCAGGTAGCGGGTGCCGGGGGCGATCGCACCGGTCAGTGGGGTGACGCCCCACTGGGAGTTCGCGCCGGGCGTGCCGGATATGTACTGCACGCTCCAGCCGTCCAGGCCGAAGGCGGCGCCGCCCTTGTTGGCCAGCTCGATGAAGTCGTTCTTCAGCGTGGCACCCGAGTTGCCACCGCCGCCGTACACCTCGGCGATCACCGCGTCGGCCGAGGGCGCGGCCACCGCGGCCGGCAGCGGGACGAGCACCAGCGAGACGGCCAGGCCGGCCGGAAGGAGGGTCGCGCGGAGCAGGGTGCGGCGCGACCGCGGGCGGGAAGCGGGGGAGGTGGTCACCTGGACGGGACTCCTTGGTTCGTCGTGGCGCGCAGCGGCACGGCAACGGGGGTGGCACGAGCGGCCCGGCAGTCGTGGGGCTGCCGGGACGTGAGGGTGGGTCAGACGGGCGCGAGTGCGCTACCCGCGTAGAGGCGCGGGCCCGGGGATCCTGGACGGCCCCCCGCAGCGCCTTAAGATACGCGCGTAGAAAATGACGCGACAAGACCTCGGCGGTGAACAATCGAGACCGTCGGCGAGATCACACCCGAAGCTGTGACGCGCGCGACAGGTCGGGCGCCCGGCGGGGTCCCGCCGCCGCCCTGACGGTCACTCCCGGGGCCGAGGGGATGCCGCTCCCGGCGGACGGGCCGCCCCGGCAGATCGTCACCGTGGGGGCCGCACCCCCGACCGCCGCTACAGCCAGCCGCGCTGAGCGGCCTTCAGGCCCGCCTCGAACCGGCTGCCCGCGTCCAGCCGCTCCATCAGCGCGGCCATCTGCCGGCGCACCGTCCGCACCGAGACCCCGAGCCGCTTGGCCGCCGCGTCGTCGGTGAGCCCCGTGGAGAGCAGCCGCAGCAGCTCCCGCTCACCGGCGCTCAGGCCCGTTCCGGCGTCCTCGGCCCGGTGGGTGCCGAGCGGGACGGCCGTCTCCCAGGTCTGCTCGAAGAGCGCGACCAGCGAGGCGACGATGCCCGGCTCCTCGGTGCACAGGGCGCCGAGCCGGGTGTTCTCCGGGTCGATCGGCACCACGGCGGTGGAGCGGTCGAAGACCAGCATCCGGGGCGGCAGCACCGGCGCGGTGCGCACCCGCCCGCCGAGACCGGTCATCCACTGCGCGTACCCGAGGGTCTCCGGGTCGTTGCGGACGCTGTCCTGGTAGATGGTGCGCAGGCTCACCCCGCGCACCAGGGCGTCCTCGTCCAGCGGCCGGGAGGCGGCCAGGCTGGCCGCGGACTGCGCGCCGCCGGGCATCACCGCGAGGCACTCGGAGGTCAGCCGGGCCGTCAGCACCTCCAGCTTGGCCTGGATGGCGTCCAGGCCGACCAGCCGCTCGCCGCCGTCCACCAGGGTGCTGGCACGCAGCGTCGCGTACTCGGCCACCGCCCGCGCCACGGCCGCCTTGGAGACGGCCAGCTCCTGCTGGCGCCGGGCGAGGTCCTCCTCCTGACGGCGCAGCAGGAGCTCCAGTCCGCGCTCCGGACTGACCGGCCAGAACGCCCCGGGGCGGTCCCGCGAGGCGCGCAGCAGGGTGAGGTCGGCGAGCCGGTCGAGCGCCTCCCGGACGGCGCGTTCGGGCAGCCGGAGCCGCTGGCACAGCTCGACCACGCCACCCTCGGGGTCGGCCAGCATCTCGCGGTAGACGGCCTCCGCGGTGGTGTCGAGGCCCAGCAGTTCCAGCACTTCAATGACCCCTGCTCGTCGCAATGGGATTATCGGGCGATCTGCGGCTCGATCCTTGCGCCGTGACACCGGCGTCACAAGGCATGATCCGGTCAAGCGACTCGGGTGTACGCCGGCCCCCGGCGGGGAACCACGCCGACAGCCCCGCCGGAACGGTACCGGGGGTGTCGCCCGAGGGGCACCGGCAGCGGCCCTGGCGAGCGGTACCGCCGCCGCGCCCACGACCCCGCCGGCGGACCGGCCGACGCGGGCGGGCCGGCCGGTGGGCGCATCCGCGGGGATTTCGCCAGGAGGTTGCAGCTTGCTGCCTGGCCTGTTGCTGCCCGCCGCCGCCCCTCCCGCCCGGGGGCCGCCACCGGGGAGGATTCCCCGTGCGTGCACCCTCCCCCGCGCTCCAACGCCCCGCGCTCGCACACCTCCCCCGCGCTCTGCCCCTTCGCGCCCTGAACCACTGTGCCCAGAACAGGAACCGCCGTGCCCAAGACCGTCCGGCTGCTCGCCGCCGCCGCCCTCGCACTCTCCCTCGCCGGCGTCTCCGCGCCCGCCTTCGCCGCCCAGCCGGCCGCCGCCGTCACCGCCGGCGTGGCCGCCGACACCGGCATCGGCTGGGACCACCCGCTGCCCGCGGCGATCGGCTGGGACACCACCCCCACCGGGAACCCGGGCATCGGCTGGGACTGACCCTTCGGTGTTCCCCGTCCACCTGACCCTCCTGGACGTCTCCGCCGCGCCGACGGGCGAGGCGGGGGCCGCCGACGTCCAGGCAGCCGTGTGGGGGTGCGCGGGGCCGGGCGACGGTCTGGAGCACGTGCGCGCCTGCGCCGTCCCGGGGGGTGTGGGACTGGTGCTGTACGTCCGCGCGCCGGACCAGGGCGTGGCCGAGCTGCGGGCGCTGTCCCTGCTCGACCGCACCCTGGCGGCCGGCCCGACCGGCCGCTTCGCGCCCGCGATGCCCTGACGGCACCGCCGGCGCCGCTTTCCGGCCTTCCGTAGGGGTTTCCACCGATCCCCATCCCTCGGAAATTTGGCCGATTTCGAGCGCTCACCGCTCCGTCCGGGTGCCCGGCACCCGCGCTCCGCCCCCGGGGCGGGTCGGCCGGCCGGTCCGGGCGGGCTCCGGGCGGGCTCCGAGCGGGCTCCGGGCGGAGCCGGGACGATGGGGAGAGACGCGGCCGGACACAGACGGACCGAACGACGAAACGGCGGGCCGGTCCGGGGGAGAACCCCGGACCGGCCCGCCGTTCGCGCGCTCCGAGCGGCCGGCGCCGACCGCCCGCCCGCGGAGCCCCGCCGCTACTCGGCCTTCTCCGCCGCGCTCGCCAGGCCCGCCGACCACTTCTCCTCGACCCGGCCGAGCTTCCAGTAGGCGATCGCCGCCGCCCAGGTGAGCACGAAGAGGCCGACGATGGCGTAGCCGACGAAGTTGAGGTCCAGCTCACCGATCCAGGCGACCGGCCCGCTGGTGATGTCCAGCTTCTCGCCGAGCAGCCCGATCAGCTCGATCGAGCCGATGACCAGCGCGACCAGGACGGAGAGACCGGTCACGGTCAGGTTGTAGTAGATCTTGCGGACGGGCTTCGAGAACGCCCACTCGTAGGCGAAGTTCATGAACGAGCCGTCGATGGTGTCCAGCAGGCTCATCCCCGCCGCGAACAGCACCGGCAGCACCAGCAGCGCGTACCAGGGCAGCTGGAACGCGGCCGCGCCGCCCGCCAGGACCAGCAGCGAGACCTCGGTCGCGGTGTCGAAGCCGAGGCCGAACAGCAGGCCGACCGGGTACATGTGCCAGGGCTTGGTGACGGCCCTGGTCACCCGGCCCAGGATGCGGTTCATGAAGCCGCGCTTGTCGAGCTGCTGCTCCAGCTCGGCCTCGTCGAACTCGCCCTCGCGCATCTTGCGGAAGACCTTGAGGATGCCGTTGAAGGCGCCGAGGTTGATCAGGCCGATGAGCAGCAGGAACGTCCCGGAGACGGAGACGCCGATCAGGCCGGTGGTGTCGTGCAGGGTGGAGTCGTCGGACTCGACCTGGCCGGCCAGCGACTGGATGCCGAAGGCGAGCAGCGCGCAGAGGCCGAAGACGATCGAGGAGTGCCCCAGCGAGAACCAGAAGCCGACCGAGAGCGGTCGCTTGCCCTGGCCCATCAGCTTGCGGGTGGTGTTGTCGATGGCCGCGATGTGGTCCGCGTCGAAGGCGTGCCGCATGCCGAGGGTGTAGGCGGTGAGGCCCATCCCGGCGCCGAACACCTGCCCGCCGACGTCGTAGTGCTCGGGTGCGATGACCGCGAGGAGGGTGAACCAGCCGATCACGTGCAGCGCGAGGATGAAGCCGCCCATGCCGGCCAGGCGGATCCACTCCTCACGGGTGAGCCGGTCGCGCCATCTGACGGCGGTGGCACCTGCGGCGGGGCTGGACATCGTGTCGTCCTTTCGGGGGAGCGGGCGGAGCTGGGCCATCTTTCCCTCGGCGAGGAAGTACTTGCAAGTCATACGCAAGTACTGGTCCGGGGCGGTCGGGACGTGACGGCGCGCGGAGGGCGCGTTCCGGAAGCGCTCCGGTCCTCCCAAAGATCGCCATGTACCGTACAAATACCCGTAACCTCCGGAGGCTTTCACCGGACGGACCGCGCGCGGATACTCGGATCTACGCGCGAATACTCGGGCGCCGACACCTCAACTCCCCACGGAGGAACGGCACATGATCCGCATGAGAACGGCTGCCGCCCTGGTCGCCCCGGCCCTCCTCGCGGCCGGCCTCTCCGGCCTGGCCCCCACCGCCTCGGCCTCCCCCACCGCCCGCACCGCGGCCGGCACCGCAGCCGCCCCCACCGCGGCCACCGCCGCCGCCCCCCACCGGGTGCTGTTCGACAACACCAAGGCCGAGACCGCCGGCAACGCCGACTGGATCATCTCCACCAGCCAGCCCGACCCGCTGGCCCAGAACGCCAGCCCCAGCACCGAGAAGAGCTGGACGGGCGCGCTCTCCGCCTGGGGCGTCGCCCTGCAGAAGACCGGCCAGTACAGCCTCAAGACCCTCCCGGCCGGCTCCACCATCAGCTACGGCACCGGGGCCGCGCTCGACCTCGCCAACTTCGACACCTTCGTGGTGCCCGAGCCGAACGTCCGCTTCAGCGCCACCGAGAAGGCCGCCCTGATCCGCTTCGTGCAGAACGGCGGCGGGCTCTTCCTGATCTCCGACCACAACCAGAGCGACCGCAACAACGACGGCTGGGACTCCCCCGCCGTCATCAACGACCTGCTCACCAACAACGGGGTGGACAACAACGACCCCTTCGGCTTCAGCGTCGACGTCAAGAACATCTCCACCGACAACCCGCGCGCCGTCAACGACCCCGCCGACCCCGTCCTGCACGGCGCCTTCGGCACCGTCACCGGCTCGATCCTGCGCTCCGGCACCACCTTCACCCTGAAGCCCGCCGACAACCCCTCCGTCAAGGGCCTGCTCTACCGGACCGGCTACAGCGGCACCACCGGTGCCTTCTTCGTCACCAGCGGCTACGGCAGCGGCCGGGTCGCGATCTGGGGCGACAGCTCCCCGGCCGACGACGGCACCGGGCAGTCCGGCAACACCCTCTTCGACGGCTGGAACGACCCGGCCGGCACCAACGCCGCCCTCGCCCTCAACGCCACCGCCTGGCTCAGCAAGGCCTGACGCCCCCGTCGCGCCCCGCCGGGGCCCGCTCACCAGAACAGTGCCGGCATCCTCCCCTAGGGTCGGACTGCTGACGCCTGCGGCGCGGGCGGGCTCCGGCCCGCCCCGCACCGTGGCCCGCCGAGCGGGCCCCCCGCCACCCGCGCGTGGCAGCAGCGGATCCCCCGCACCGTGACCCACCCCACGGGGCGGACCCCCGCGCCGCCACCGGTCCCGGCGGCGGCGCGGGGGCGGGGTCAGGACCGCCAGACGGGGTCGGTGACGATCGCCTTCAGCTGGTCGAGGCTCAGTGCGGGGGTGCCGGGCCGGGCGGTGTAGCCGTTCTCGCCGTTCTGCTCGTAGAGCGACACCTGGCGGCCGTCCGGGTAGTACACCGCGGCCGCCCGGTGCAGGACCGGATCGACGGCGGTCTTGCCGTTCCCGAACCGGTTGACCACCACCAGCGTCCCGTCGGCCAGGACCTCGCGGACCTCCAGCGGGGTCGGGGACCGGACAGCGCCAACGCGCGGTCCTCCCGCCCCCGCGCGCCGGGCGGCCCCGTGTGCACCGTCAGCAGGCTGGTCCGCTCCTCGGCGGTCACCAGGAGGTTGGCACCGTCCCCGCCCGGCACCGGGGTCCGCGTGGTACCCGGCGGCAGCAGTGGCACCAGCCGGGCGAGCACGTCGGCCGCCGACGGGGTCGGGTCGCCGGTCGGCGTGGCCGACGAGCCGGGCGGCACCGGCGGGTTGGCCCGGGCCGGCAGCGCGTCGATGACCCGCTGCCAGGCCGGCGAGGTCACCAGCGCGCGCAACTGCTCGGCGTCCAGCGGCGGTTCCTCCCGATTCGCCGCGGCGGGCCGGCCGTTGTGCTCGATGATCCGGATCCGGCCCGTCCGGCGCCGCCCAGGTCGCGCGCCACTCCCGTTGGGCCGGGTCGGTCCGGTCCCGGAACTTGTCGATCACCAGCACCGACCCGTCGGGGCCGTCGGTGCGCTCGCAGGAGTCCTGCGGCGTGCTGAACGGGTCGGGTCCATGCAGACGGCGCCCGCCCCGGGGGCCAGCTCGGTGCGGTCGACGGTGTAGGAGATCATGCTGGCCCCCTTGCCGTCGTCGAAGAGGAACGTCCCGTCGGTCCGGTAGACGTCACCGTTGCCCCCGGCCACACCGGGCGTACCCGCGTACATCACCTCGACCGAACCCGGCGGCAGCAGCCCGGAACCCAGCCGCGTCACCTCCTCCGAGGTCATCGGTGCCACCGGCGCCGCGGGCAGGGCCGCGTGCGGTCCCCCGGCGCCCACCAGGAAGCCCCCGGTGGCCAGGAGCAGCACCGGCACCCGACGACACCAGAGAAGGGGCACCTCCAGAGGGCCACTCTCACCACCCCGGAGCCAACTGACATCAACACACGTGGAAATGAAGGAACTTGGGCTGCATTCCGACCCCTCGGACCGGCCTCGGGCGGTACCCTGGCTCACCCGCGGCGGGCGCGGGCGGCAGGGGGGGACGTATGGGAGTCAGGAATCCGTCGATCGAGGAGCGGTACTCGATCGCGCTGGGGTGCCGGGTGAGCGTCGAGGCCGGGCTCACCGCCACGAGGGTCAACTGGAGCATCGGCATCATCTCGGGCGAGGACCGCAAGCGCCCTCCACAGGGCAGCGCGGTGGCGTCGTTCACCTGCGATCGGTGCCGGCGGGCGTTCTGCGCCAGGGTCGAGAGCCGCTCCACGGCGCGCCGGAAGCGGTGGATCTACCTGGTGGTGGGGGCGGTGCTGCTGCTCTCGCTGGCGGTCGTCGTTCCGATGCTGGTCCAGCTGGGCGGGCAGACCGTGGACGAGAACGACCCGGACGCGACGGACGGCTTCGGGCTCCTGCTCCTGTGGGCCTTCCTCGCGTTCGTCTTCGGGCTGAGCTTCTTCCGGGTCGGCTGGTCCTACCCCGGCATCAACAAGTTCCGGCTGGTGGGCGCCAACGGCAAGCGCAGCGTCTGGGTGAAGGGGCACCGGCTGTTCTGACCCGCGAACGGCCGCCCGGTCGGGGACCGGGCGGCCGAGGGGACTACGGCGCAGGCGTCAGCTGGTCTGCAGCGCCGTGTCGTCGATCACGAAGCTGGTCTGCAGCGAGGCGTCCTCGGTGCCCGCGAACTTCACGGTGACCGTCTGGCCCGCGTAGGACGAGAGGTCGAAGGTCCGCAGCTGGTAGCCGGCCGCCGCGTCCACGTTGGAGTAGGTCTTCAGCGCGGTGCCGTTCACCGAGACGGTCAGCTTGTCGTACGCCGTAGAGCCGGTCTCCGCCGTGTCGATGTGCAGGTAGAAGCTCAGCGACGCCTTGCAGCCGGCCGGGACGGCCACCGCCTGCGAGAGGTTGTCCGAGTGGGCGGAGCCGTAGCCGTTCAGCCAGGACTTCCACGAACCGCCGTGCGCGGCCTGCGAGGCGCTGTTGTCCACGACACCGCTGGAGGCGGTCCAGGGCGCGGCGCCGCCGGTCTCGAAGCCCGCGTTGCCGAGCAGCTGCGCCGGGGTGCAGGTGCCGCCACCGCCGCCGGAGACGGTCCAGGTGAAGGCGGCGGTTCCGGTCTTGTTGGCGGCGTCCTTCGCGGTCACGGTCACGTTGTAGGTGCCCGCGGCCGTGGCGGTGCCGGTGATCTTGCCGCTGGAGCTGATCGACAGGCCGGTCGGCAGGCCGGTGGCCGTGAAGGTCAGCGGGGCGGTGCCGCCGGAGGCCGAGATCTGCAGGTTGACCGAGCCGTTCAGCGCGGTGCTCTGGCTGCCCGGGTTGGTCACCGAGACGCTGGTGCCGGCCGGCTTGGTGAGCAGGCAGCCGCTGACGTTGAGGTCGATGGCCCGGCCGGTGCCGAGGCAGGTGGTGAACCAGTACGTCTCCTGGCCGTAGCTCTGGCCCTTGGTGGCCTTGGTGGTGCCGTCGGCCGCCACCTCGCACGGGTTGTTGAGGGTGCACATCTGGCCGTCGTCGTTGCCGGTGTTGTTGATGCCGACGACCTTCTTCGTGGCGGCGTCGACGATCGGCGAACCGGACGTGCCGTGCGTGGTGTTGCAGCCCGCGCTGTAGCGCAGCGAGTCGTGCCAGGTCCACTCGTCCTCGCGCAGGGTGTCGACGAACCCGTTGACCGAGCAGTTCCACACCTGCTTCCAGTACGACGAGGGTATGTACATCGCCGAGCCGTCGGCCGGGTGCGTGTCACTGATCGTCAGCGCCGTGGCGCTGAACTTCGTGGTGATGGACGCGAAGGTGTCGGTCAGCTGGTACAGGGCGACGTCGGTGCCGGTCATGGTCGCGTAGAGGACCTTGTCCGCCTGGACGGTGCCGAGCGAGTTGCCCGAGGAGCCGAGCAGCGTGCCGCTGCGGCTGACGCTCTGGTTCTGGATGACCTGTCCGGCCGCCGGCATCGTCGGCAGGCAGTGGCCGTTGGTGAGCATCAGGGCCCGGTCGGTGTCCACCGACGAGGGGTAACGGACCAGCGAGGCCGAGCAGTTGCTCAGCGCGATGGTGGACGTCAGATCGCCGGCCTGGACCGCCTGGGCGGGGGTCGCGGCGAGGGTCAGCCCACCCGCGACGACGGCGCTTGCGCCGACGAGGGCGGCAAGTCTCTTGAACATGCTTCTCCTTGTGGGGGATTGCGGGGCGTACGACCGGTCGCGGACGCCCGCGCCGCACGAAAGTGCCATGCCCACCTCAACGGGTCAACCATGCCGACAGAACTCGCGCCACCGATTCCGCGCCGCTGCCACGGCCTTCGCCGCCCTACGCCCCATCACCCGAGGTCGCAGCACGCGCCCCGCCCCAAACCTGCTACCCGGGAGGCAGGTTCGAGATGTGCACCACAGGTCCGCGGCGCCGCCCGCGGGCCTGCCCGGCGGTGCGGCGGCAGGACCGGTGCCACCGGGTGAACCGTCAGATGTCGCAGATTCCGAGGCCCACCCGGGACCTGCCCGCCCCCGCCGGCACCACCGGCACCTGGATCTGCCCGTCCTCGTCGGCACACCGCTCGCCGCCCCGGCGCACGTCGCCCGCGACACGGGACGGCACCCCACGCAGGACAACGCCGCCGGCCGGGCCGGCCGACGGCGCCGCGGGCTCCCGGCCCGCCGCGGGTACTTCTTCCGCTACGGCTGCGGGAAGGTGTCCTCGTCCACGTCGCTGGTCTTGGCGTTGCCGCCGACCGCCGGCTGGAGGGTGATGGACCACGAGGTGTAGGTGCGACCGGTCTCGAAGGCCATGCTGTCGTCGAACTTGCTGAAGTCGCAGCTCTGGGTGAACGCCTTCAGCGTCGGGTCCCAGTCGACGCCGCCGGCGAAGAAGACGTCGTAGGTGCCGTCCTCGACACCCTCGATGGACGCCTTCTTCCCCTTGCCGACGTAGACCGAGTGGATCGACTTGCCGTTCTGGGCGAGCGAGACCACCGCGTCGGAGCTGCCGCCGTTGTCGACGTTGAGGACGCCCTCGCCCTTGAGGCGGCCCGAGCGGACCATGGTGCCGTTCTCCAGTGACCGGGTCTGGAGCTGCGGGGTCTGCGGGACGTTGAAGGTGGTCGGGTACCCGGCGGCGGCCATCTGGGCGAGGGCGGGGGGCACCGCCTTGAGGCCCTCGGAGAGGCCGACCTGGGCGAAGGCCGAGGTGGTGGCACAGAGGTTCTTCGCCTTGATGTCGCTGCGG
The DNA here is from genome assembly GCF_040298365.1 of Kitasatospora sp. NPDC001603. Taxonomy (NCBI): domain Bacteria; kingdom Bacillati; phylum Actinomycetota; class Actinomycetes; order Kitasatosporales; family Streptomycetaceae; genus Kitasatospora; species Kitasatospora sp. NPDC001603. The sequence goes on along the minus strand of NZ_JBEPAA010000014.1, from coordinate 115,883 downwards.
ACCTTGGTCAGGTCGGTGGAGAGCTGGCCGAGCGCCGTCACCAGCTGGCGCCGCGCCGTGCTGACGGCCGCCGGCTCGCCCGCGAGGCCCAGGCCGCTGCCGGCCGAGGACGCGGCGGTGGCCGCCTCCTGGAGCGTGGTGGCGAAGGCGTCCAGACCGGCGGAGGCGTTGAGCTTGCCGAGCGCGGCGCTGACCGGGTCGATGTAGCTCACCAGGACAGGCCCGTACGGCGGCTTGGTCGGCGTCGGGGTCGGGGTGGGGGTCGGGCTGGGGCTCGCACTGGCGCTCGCCGACGCCGGGGCGCTCTTGCCCGGGCCCAGGCCGAAGGAGTCCGCCCCTCCGGACCCTCCACTGGAGCACGCCGCCAGCAGCAGCGTTGTGCCGGCCGCCAGGCCGACCTTGACGAAGGACTTCATGCCCGCTCCCCCGGTGATCTCTCATGCACGCTCCGTGCATTCCCCGCGGACATGATCCCGAGCCTTTGTCACGCGGTCAACAGGGCGCACAAGGGGCGTGTTGAGGCGCAGGTGGGGCGCAGAGAGGGGCGCACGGGGTGCCACCGCCCGTCAACTACGATCGGTCACGTGCTCAGGCTTACGGGACTCCCCCTCCAGATCATCGCGTCCCTCCTCGCGATCGGCGTCTTCGCCGCCACGATGTGGCTCTGGCCGAGATTCGGCGGGCGCGGCTGGCAGGCCTGGCTCGGGCGGATCGGCGCCTTCCTCGCCACCCAGATCTCGGTGCTGGTCGCGATGGGGCTGATCGCCAACGGCTACTTCGGCTTCTACAGCTCCTGGACCGACCTCCTGGGCACCAACGGCGGGCCGGGCACGGTGGTCGACCACCAGCCGAACGCCTCCGTCGCCATCACCGGCGAGCAGAAGTTCTACGCCCAGCAGGGCTCCAACCCGGAGCGGGTCGGCCTGATCCACAAGGTCTCCGTCAAAGGAGCGGGCAGCGGCCTGAGCACCGACGGTTTCGTCTACCTGCCGCCGCAGTACTTCCAGCCCGACTTCGCGCAGCAGAAGTTCCCGATGGCCCTGGTCCTGGCCGGCTACCCCGGCACCCCCGAGAAGCTGATCTCGCTGATGCAGTACCCGGCCTCCGCGCTGGAGGCGATCGACCAGAAGAAGCTCCCGCCGACCATCCTGGTGATGATGCGGCCGACCCTCGTCAACAACCGGGACACCGAGTGCGTGGACGTCCCGAACGGCCCGCAGGTGGAGACCTTCTTCACCAGCGACCTGCCCAAGGCGCTCGGCACCACCTACCGGATCGGCACCGACCCGGCCAACCGGGCCGTGATCGGCAACTCCACCGGCGGCTACTGCGCGCTGAAGTTCGCGCTGCGCAAGCCGGACGCCTACCGGGCCGCCGTCTCCCTCTCCGGCTACTACACCGCGCCGATCGACGAGACCACCGGTGACCTCTTCGGCGGCGACAGCCGGCTGAAGCAGGAGAACGACCTGCTGTGGCGGCTGCAGAACCAGCCGGCCGCGCCGGTCTCGCTGCTGCTGGCCACCGCCCACGACGAGAACAACTACGCCGCCACCCAGGACATGGTGAAGGCGTTCAAGGCGCCGACCAAGCTCTCCACGATCACCCTGGACACCGGCGGCCACAACTTCCACACCTGGACGCGGGAGATCCCGCCGGCGATGGAGTGGCTGGGCAAGCACCTGACGATGCCCCAGGCCGCGTAGCACCCGCCGCGCACACCCTGCCGCGCACACCCCTCCGCGCGGCCACCGCTCACCGACCCGCCCCGGCCGCCGGGGCCGTCCGCACGGCCCCGGCAGGATTAGAGACGGCTCACAGCCCGGTCTCACGGTCCTCTCAGCCGGGCGGCCGAGCGTAGCGTCCATGACCACGACCAGCTTCTCCCCTCCGGCCGGCGAACCGTGGCCGGAGGCCGCGAACTATCCGCCGCCGGAGGTGCCGCAGCCGGCCCCCGGGCTCCCCGGCCCCGCCCCCGTCCCCGGAGCGGCTCCCGCCCCCGCGCCGGCCGAGGCGCTCTTCCCGCCGTGCCCGCCACCCGCCGCCGGTCCCAAGGGCCCGTCGTCCTGGGCCGGCCGGCTGCGCACCCTGGCGGCCCGGTCCTGGCGCGGCCGCGCCGACGACCCGCGCTGGGTGCGCCCCGCGCTGCTGGCGCTGCTGGCCGCCACCGCCGTCCTCTACCTCTGGGGCCTGAGCGCCTCCGGCTGGGCCAACTCCTTCTACTCGGCGGCCGCCCAGGCGGGCAGCCAGAGCTGGAAGGCCTTCTTCTACGGCTCCTCGGACGCCGGGAACTTCATCACCGTCGACAAGCCGCCGCTCGCGCTCTGGCCGATGGCGCTCTCCGCCCGCCTCTTCGGCCTCTCCTCCTGGTCGGTGCTGGCCCCGCAGGCGCTGATGGCGGTCGCCACGGTGGCCACCCTGTACGCGACGGTGCGCCGCCGGTTCTCGCCGCTCGGCGGCCTGCTGGCCGGGGGTGCCCTGGCGCTGACCCCGGTGGCGGCGCTGATGTTCCGGTTCAACAACCCCGACGCGCTGCTGGTGCTGCTGCTCACGCTGGCCGCGTACGGCCTGCTGCGGGCCACCGAGGCGGCCGGTACCCGGTGGCTGGTGTTCACCGGAGTGATGTTCGGGCTGGCCTTCCTCACCAAGACGCTCCAGGCCTTCCTCGTGCTGCCCGCGTTCGCGCTGGTCTACCTGGTGGTCGCGCCGACCGGGCTCTGGCGGCGGGTGCGGCAACTGCTGGCCGCCGGCCTGGCCATGGTGGTGGCGGGCGGCTGGTGGGTGGCGGTGGTCGAGCTGGTGCCGGCCTCGGCCCGCCCGTACATCGGCGGCTCGCAGGACAACAGCTTCCTCTCGCTCACCTTCGGCTACAACGGCTTCGGCCGGCTCAACGGCGACGAGACCGGCAGTGTCGGCGGCGGTGGCGCCCGGCTGATGGCCGGGGCCGAGGCACCGCCCGGCGGCGGCCGCGCGATGGGCGGCGGCGGCTGGGGCGAGACCGGCATCACCCGGCTGTTCGACGGCGACATCGGCGGGCAGATCGCCTGGCTGATGCCGGCCGCGCTGATCCTGCTGCTGCTCGGGCTCTGGGCGACCCGCCGCTACGCCCGCACCGACACCGCCCGGGCGGCCTTCCTGGTCTGGGGCGGCTGGCTGGTCTGCACCGCGCTGACCTTCAGCTTCATGTCCGGCATCTTCCACCAGTACTACACGGTGGCGCTGGCCCCGGCGGTCGCGGCGCTGGTCGGCATGGGCGTCGACGGCCTCTGGCGGGTCCGGCACCGGCTGCCCTACGCCGCGGTGCTGGGCGCCACGCTGGCGGTCACGGCGGTCTGGGCGTACGTCCTGCTCGGGCGCAGCGCGGACTTCCTGCCGTGGCTGCGCTGGGCGGTCCTGGTCGGCGGGCTCGCCGCCGGGGCGGCGCTGCTGCTGGCCGGGCGGCTGGCGGCACGGCTCGCCACGACGGTCGGGCTGGTGGGTCTGGCGGCGGCGCTGGGCGGTCCGGCGGCGTACGCGGTGGACACCGTGAACACGCCGCACACCGGCTCGATCGTGACGGCCGGTCCGGCGGTCGCGGGCGGGCGGGGGATGGGGCCGGGCGGGATGCGCGGGATGCCGCCCGGCGGCGACGGCCGGTTCTTCCTCAACGGGCAGCAGGGCTCGCCCGGTCAGGGCGGCGCGCCCGGGCAGCTCCCCGGCGGGGCCCCGAACGGCGCGGGCGGCACGGGCACCGACGGCACCGGCGGCGGCCGCAACGGACGCGGCGCAGCCGGCGGCTTCGGCGGCACGGGTGGCTTCGGCGGCGGCGGGATGGCCGGCGGCGCCCCCGGCGGCATCGGCGGGCTGCTGAACGGCGCCAGCGTGAGCGACGAGGCCGCCGCCCTGCTCCGGCAGGACGCCGACCGCTACGCCTGGGCCGCCGCGACCGGCGGCTCGCAGACCGCCGCCAGCTACCAACTCGCTTCGGGCGAACCGGTGATGGCCCTCGGCGGCTTCAACGGCACCGACCCGTCGCTCGGCCTGGACGCCTTCCGGCAGTACGTCCGGGAGGGCAAGGTGCACTGGTTCATCAGCGGCGGCTCCCGCCGGACGGCCGGGCCCGGCACGGGCACGGGGACCGGCACCGGCACCGGCACCGGCACCGATCCCGCCGCGACCGCCGGTCCGACCACCGGTGCCGACGGCGGCGCCCAGGAGTCGCAGACCGCCCAGATCGAGACCTGGGTGGCGAGCCACTTCACCGCGAAGACGGTGGGCGGCACCACCTTCTACGACCTGACGCAGACGCCCGCCCCCTGAGCCGCGCCCCCTGAGCCGGGAGCCGCGGGAGAACGACGGAGGGGACGCACCGCCCAGCGGCGGTGCGTCCCCTCCGTCGTCGTTCGGCGCGGATCAGTCGGTCGGACAGCGCGTTCCGGCGGCCGGCGCGGTGCCGTCCGTCAGGAAGGCGTCGACCGCGGCCCGGACGCACTTGCTCCGCCCGTAGCCGATGTGGCCCTCGCCCTCGCGGGTGAGCAGGACGGCGTTGCCGAGCTGGGCGGCGAGCTTCTCGGCCGAGGCGTAGGGCGTCGCCGCGTCGCCGGTCGAGCCGACCACCACGATCGGGGCATCGCTCTTCGAGACGATCGGGTGCGGCTGCTCGGCGGAACGGAACGGCCAGGCACGGCAGTCGGGGTCGAACAGCGCCAGGCTCGGCTCGTGCCGGGTGATCAGCGGGGCCTTCGCCGCCAGGTCGGCGTACGCGGCCTGGAGGGCCTCGCCGGTCGGGACGGCGGTCGCGCCGTCGGCGCAGTGGATGGCGGTGTAGGCGTCGGCGGAGACTCCGTAGTGGCCCTTCTCGTCACGGCCGTAGGCGCCGTCCGCGCGGGCGAGCAGGTTGTCGCCCTTGCTCCGGACCATGGCCCACCCGAGGTCGTTGCGCAGCGCGTCCCAGGTCTTCTCGTCGCCGTAGAGGCTGTCGAGCACGCCGGCCCAGGCGGCGTTGGCGGTGAGGGCGCGCCCGCTCGTGGTGGTGAGCGGCTTCGCCTTGAGACCGTCGAGGAACTCCGCGAGCTTGTCGGCCGCCTTGGCCGGGTCCTTGCCGAGCGGGCACTGGTCCTGCTTCGCGCAGTACGCGGCGAAGAGCCGCAGCGAGCGCTCGAACCCCGCGTACTGCACGATGTTGTGCTGGGCCAGCGGCACGGACGGGTCGACCGCACCGTCCAGCACCAGCCGCCCGACCCGGTCGGGGAACTCCTCGGCGTAGAGGCTGCCGAGGTAGGTGCCGTACGACATGCCGAAGTAGTTGAGCTTCTGGTCGCCCAGCGCGGCCCGCAGGACGTCCATGTCGCGGGCGGTGTCGCGGGTGCCGATGAACGGCAGCAGCTTGGCGAACTTGGCCTGGCAGGCGTCGGCGAGCACCTTGCCGTGGTCGTCGCCCGGGGTGTCGGTGGCGAGCCACTCGTCGCGGGCCTTGTCGTCCAGGCAGTTCAGCGGCGTGGTCAGACCGACGCCGCGCGGGTCGAAGCCGACCACGTCGAAGCGGTCGTGCATCGGGCCGTCGAACTGCGCGGGGGCGGCCTTGACCATGCCGACGCCGGAGCCGCCGGGGCCGCCGGGGTTGACCAGCAGGGAGCCGAGCCGCTGGTCCTGCCTGGCGACGGGGACCCGGACGACGGCCACGGCCAGCGGGTCGCCGGCCGGATGGGCGTAGTCCAGCGGGACGTTGAGCGAGCCGCACTGCAGCACCGACTCGTCGACCTTGGCGGTCTTCGGGTCGTCGGCGCAGGGCGCCCAGGCGATCTGCTGGCCGTAGAAGGGCCCCAGTGCCGGGTCGGCCGCGCCGGTGGGCCTGGGCGTCGGCGTGGGCGGGGTGGTCGGCGACGCGCTGGGCGTGGCCGGGGCGGCGGCAGGTGACGGCGTGCCGGAGGCCGCGTCGGTGGCGGTGGATCCGCCCGAGCCGGCGCAGCCGGCCAGGAGGGCGGCGGCGACGGCCGCGGGCAGGGCGCGCCGGGAGAACCGGGTGATCATCGAATGCACCGCACACGAATATCACCTGACCGTCACACCGGTCATATCGTGATCGGCCGGCGGACGGCGAAGGGGGGCAAAGCGTGACGGAACGTTTCCTCAACCGCCGCACTGCTGGAGCATGGCCTTCTTGTCCGCCTCGGTGACGGGCAGTCGGTACTTCAGCGAGACCTGGGCGAAGCGCACCGCGTACGAGCAGCGGACGGCGGTGTTGGCCGGGAGCCAGGCGGCCGGACCGGAGTCACCCTTGGAGGCGTTCTGCGAGCCGTCGGCCGGGACGAGGTTGAGCGGATCGTTGGCGATCTGCACGCGCTTGGCCTTGTCCCACGTCGACGCGCCCATCTGCCAGTCGTAGGACAGCGGCATCACATGGTCGATCTGGATCTTCGAGGCCTGCTGTTTGCTCCACCGGACGGTCTTCCCGGTGTACGGGTCGTCGATGGTCATGGCGGTGACGGTGCAGGCCGAACCGTCCTTGTGCTCGACCGAGCGGCCGTCCCGGGCCAGCAGGTCGTTGCGGGTGTCGCAGTTGTTGTGGCCACCCGGGACGCCGTCGACGTTGTCCGTCCAGGCCGGGCCGAACTCGTCACGGTCGTAGCCGTCCTTGGGTCCGGCGGCGGCGGTGGCGACCCCGGCGATGATGTCGCGGCCGGCCTTCCGTTCCTCGGGCGTGGTCAGCGGCGCCAGGCCGGGCCTGGTGCCGTCGGGATTCTGCAGCGGGCTGGTGCCCGCGCCGGCGGGCCCGGCCGCCTCGGTGGCCGGCTTCCCGGCACCCCCGGTGCAACCGGCCAGCGCCGGCGTGGATATCAGGAAGGCGACGGCGGCGAGCAGAACGGTGCGGCGGGCGGGCACGGGGACTCCCGGACTGGGGGGGTGGCTGACGGCGCCCCAGCAGACCAGTCGCCCCACGGGCCGTCAAGGCGGCGCGGCACGGAGCGTTCGAGCATGTCGAAGCTCACACCCCGGCGCCCGCCCGGGCCCCGCCCCGCCTCCTCCCGCCGGGCTCAGCCCCCGATCGCGGACATCGGCCGGTCCGGCTGGACGAAGTCGGCGGAATTGATCGCGTGGCCGGGGCCCTTGCGCCCGATGGTGGCCCGCCAGGCGGCCTCGATCCGGTCGTCGTCCGCGCCGCCGCGCAGCAGTGCCCGCAGGTCGGACTCCTCGGTGGCGAACAGGCAGTTGCGCAACTGGCCGTCGGCGGTGAGGCGGACGCGGTCGCAGCCGCCGCAGAACGGGCGGGTGACGGACGCGATCACGCCGACCACGGTGCCGGTGCCGGCGATCCGCCACTCCTCGGCCGGCGCGTTCCCGTCCCGGCCGACCGGGACGAGGTCCCACCGGGTGCCGAGGACGGCGAGGATCTCGTCGGCGGTGACCATCGTCGCCCGGTCCCAGGCGCCCTGCGCGTCCAGCGGCATGGACTCGATGAACCGCATCCGGTAGCCGTGCTCGGCGGCGAACTCCACCAGGTCGAGGATCTCGTCGTCGTTGACCCCGCGCACCGGCACCGCGTTGACCTTCACCGGCGCGAGCCCGGCGGCCTGCGCGGCGGCCAGGCCGGCGAGGACGTCGGCGAGCCGGTCCCGGCGGGTGATCGCCGCGTACCGCTCGGGGCGCAGGGTGTCCAGGCTGACGTTCACCCGGTGCAGGCCGGCCCGGTGCAGCGCGTCGGCGGTGCGGGCCAGGCCGATGCCGTTGGTGGTCAGCGAGACCTCGGGGCCGAGGGCGGTGATCCGCCGGACCAGGTCCGGCAGGCCGCGGCGCAGCAGCGGCTCGCCCCCGGTCAGCCGGACGGAGCCGATGCCCAGCCGCCCGGCGGCGATCCGCACCAGCCGGACCACCTCGTCGTCGCTCAGCACCTCGGCCTTCGGCAGCCAGTTCAGGCCTTCGGCCGGCATGCAGTAGGTGCAGCGCAGGTTGCAGCGGTCGGTGAGGGAGACCCGCAGGTCGGTGTGGACCCTGCCGAAGCGGTCCGACAGCGGGCGCGGTGCGGTGTTCATCGGCCCAGTACAGGGGCAACCGGGCCGGGATACCAGCGGCCGAACCACCGGGGAGCTGCCCCGACCTGCGGATTCTCCTTGTGCGTTCGTCCAACTGTGGCTTCCTACGGCTGCGCCGGGGCACCCCGGACGGGCAGGCTGGGTCCATGCGCGACAGCACGGGGACCAGCGGCCGGACAGGGAGCAGTGACCGGCCGGGGAGCAGTGACCGCACGGGGACCAGCGGCCGGACGGGTGGTGATCGGCCGGTCGCCGCCCTGGTGCTGGCCGCGGGGGGCGGGCGGCGGCTCGGCGGCCGGCCGAAGGCGCTGATCCGGTACCGGGGCCGGCCGCTGGTCGAGCACGCGGCGGGGGTGGTCCGGGCCGGCGGCTGCGCCTCGGTGACGGTGGTGCTGGGCGCGGCCGGGGACCGGGTCCGCTCCACCGCCCATCTGCCGGGCTGCCGGCTGGTGGCCAATCCGGACTGGGCCGGCGGGATGGGCTCCTCGTTGCGGGCCGGGCTGGCCGCCCTGGCGCCGGAGGCCTCGGCCGTCCTGGTGATGCTGGTGGACACCCCCGGCGTCACCCCGGCGGCGGTGGCCCGGCTGCTCGCCGCCCACCGGGCCGGCGCCGAGCTGGCGGCGGCGGCCTACGCGGGGCGGCGCGGGCACCCCGTCCTGATCGGCGCCCGGCACTTCGCCGAGGCTGCGGCGGGCGCCACCGGCGACTCCGGCGCGCGGGCTCTGCTGGCGGCGCACGCCGACGGGATCACGCTCGTCGAGTGCGCCGACATCGCCGTCCCCGACGACCTGGACACCCCCGCCGACCTCGCCCGTTGGACGACGGGGTGATCCTCTCCCGGTCCGGACCGGCGGCCGGTCCCCCCACGGGGTGGGGCGGGCTCCTCCTCCCCGACGAGGGATCGACCGCACACCCCTGATCTGTCCCTGAGGATTGCCCCATTCCGCGCCGCGGCCCCCGCGTTTCGGGGAGCATGGGACACGTCCTTCCCCTCGATTCGAACGGACGGTGCCCGCGATGTCCGGACTGCCCGACGACTTCACCGGACGCGACCCCGCACAGCACGGGCCGGTGGCGGGTGGTGGCGCCCGGGCGATCCGCTGCCCCGCCTGTCGGCGCGAGCACCTGTACGAGCCGCCGTCGCTGCCCTGCCCGTGCGGCGCCTCGCTCAAGGTGCCGCTGCTGCGCGGCGGCGTACCGGTCCAGGTGCGGTTCCGGTCCTGGGAGGACTCCTGGCTGAACATGCGCTGCCCGCACTGCGGCCGCTCCGACCAGTGGCCGCAGCCCGAGTTCACCTGCAACTGCGGCGCGACCGTGCGGCTGCCGGTGGACCGCACCACCCGCCTCGGCGGCAGCGCGACCACCGGCCAGCTCGGCACCGCCGGCCCGCAGAACTCCCGCCCGCACCCCGCCCACCCGCTCAACGCGCCCGTCCCGGCCCCGCCCGGCGGCTCCGGTGCCTCGGCCACCCCCTGGCGGCGGCGCGCGCCGTTCCGCCCGCACCCGGTGCGCACTTCGCAGGACGCCGTGTTCACCGCCGCCCGCTACCTGGAGTGGCTGGGCTTCGACGACCTGGAGCTGACGGAGGCCCAGGAGCGCGACGGCGTCACCCTGCTCGGCAGCCGGATGGTCGCCCAGGTGGACACCTGGACCGAGCCGGCCGACGTGAAGTCCGTGGAGTGCCTCTGGCTGCAGACCCTGCACGCCGAGGAGATGGCCGCCGCGATGTTCACCCTGGCCGGCTACTCGCACCAGGCCACCGTGCGCGGCGAGCAGTTGCTGGTCGCCCTGTTCAGCCTGGACCTCGCCGGAGTGCCCCAGCCCGCCAACGGCGCCGCCGAGGCGCTGATGGAGACCGGCTGGACGTCCTGACCCCGCTCCGACCGGCCCGGCCCGCCCGACACCGTCCGCCCGCGGCCCGGGCCGTCGGCCTGCCCGGCCCACCGGTCCCGGCCGTCCCGGCGGACCTACCCGCCTCCGGGAGCGATCGGCGCGGAACCGGTTCGCCCGCAACAACCTGCGCTCGTGATCTGGTGCACAAGCTCACCCCCGTGTTGAATTGCCGCCACAACGCGGGCCTTGGGGGCAGAGGCCGGCGTCCTGCTGGATGGCGCACACAAGGAGGTGGCGTTGTCGGAGCACGGATGGGGCCCGAGTGGCCAGGGCGGGAGCGACGGTCGGGGGCGGCCGGCGCCCCGCGAACCGGGGGACACCGTATGGCGGCTGCGGTCCCGGGCGTGCTGGCAGGAGGCCGCCGAGCTGTTACGCCCGGCCGCCGAACGCGACCCCGAGGCCGCCCTCGGCCGGGCCGAACTCCTCATCGAGCAATGCCTGTTCACCGCGGCCAACTGGACCCAGGCGGAACAGGCGCTGCGCCTCGCCGAGGCGTTGGTGACCAGTACCGAGCAGCGCGCGGGCGCCTCCTGCGCCCGCGGGTTCCTCGCCTACGTCTCCAGCGTGCTCGGCGCACGCGACCGGCTGGACGAAGCACAGGCGGCGCTCGGACGCACCTCGGCGCTGCTGCCGCCGGACGCCCCCGGGCGTCCGCTGCTGGACTTCCGCCGGGGGCTGGTCGCGGAGAACCTGCTGCGCGACCCGACGGCGGCCTGGATCGCCTACCGCCGCGCGCACGAGGGGGCCGACGAGCGCGGGGACGAGCTGCTGCGCTCGTACACCTGGCGGCACCTGGCCGCACTGGCCCAGGCCGCCGGGGACCACGACCGGGCCCGGGAGGGGTTCGACGCCTCGCTGCGGCTGCGCGAGCAGCTCGGCTTCACGGTCGGGGTGGCACCCGCGCTGGCGGCGCTGGCCGAGGTCTCCGAACCGGACGAGGCGGTCCGGCTGCGGGCCGAGGCGACCAGGCTGGTCCAGGCGCTCGGGGGCGTACCGGTCTGGCTCGCACGCCAGCTGAGCGCGGTGCGCACGCCGGGCGCTCCCCCGGACGGACGCGTCGAACGGGAACCCCGGGGAACCATCAGCTAAGGTGAGCCTAACCTGGCCGGGGTGAGCAGTACTCCGGCCAGGTTCGCCTTGCCGTTCCCGGGCTCCGCCAGGCCCCGGCCGGCCGGGCCCGGCCGCCGCCGAACCCGGCCGGGCACGGGTCGGACGGTCCGGCACGGGTCCGGTCGACCCGATAGGGCCCGCACCATGACCGCGAGCAGCACCCGACCCGGCCCCGCGCCGTACGCCCCCCGCACCACCCCCGCGCACGCTGTCACCCGCACGCCGGCGCCATGCACCACCAGCTACCGCAGACTCGGCCGGCTCTTCCCGGCACTGCGGGTGCACAGCGCCCCTCCCCGCACCGGCGACGGCTGGATCAGCGGCACCGACCTCCTCACCGACCCGGACGCGCTGGCCGAACTGATCGCCCACGACGCCCGGGAGGGGCTCGCCCGGTACGGCCGCCCGCTGCGCCCCGACGTCGCGGCCGGCTTCGGCCTGCACCGCTTCAGCTGGCCGGCGGCGCTGCTGTTCACCCTGCCCTGGTTCCTGGAGCGCCGGGTGCCGCTGCTCACCCCCGAGGACGTCTCGATCCGCCGCGCCACCGGCGAACTCACCGCCCGCCCGGGGGCGTTCGTCTGCCTGCCGGACGACCCGGCGGCCGGGCTGCCCGGCGCCCGGACGGTGGCCGACGAGGCGGCACTGGCCGCCGAACTGCGCACCGCGCTGGCCGGTTTCCTGGCCCCGGTGCTGACCGCCTTCCGCCCGGCGGTGCGGCGCAGCCCCCGGATGCTCTGGGCGATGGCGACCGACGCGGTGGTGGAGGGCCTCTGGTACGTCGGCGGGCTGCTCGGCGAGGAGGAACGGGCCCGGGCGGAGCTCTCGGACCTGCTGGCACCGGACCGGGCGGCCGACGGGCCGGCGGAAGGCCCGGCGCTCCCGGTGGCCAGGGCGTGCACGCCCGGCGTGTGCGCGCCGTCCTTCACCCCCGGCGCGGGCTTCGCGACCGAAGGTGCTTCGGGCACCGACCGTGCCCGGGCCAGTTGCTGCCTCGTCTACACCGTGCGGCCGGAGGAGATGTGCGGCGGCTGCCCCCGCGTCACGCGAGGTTGACGGCATCGGCCTTCGGAAGGCCCCCGGAATCCCCGGAATTCCGGGGAATGGCACCCCTTAATTAATACGACAATGGGACTTCTCCCACGTCAGAAATCCCTCTCCTCAGCGCATTGACGGAGAATCGGCCATTCTCGGGCCGAGCATCCGCCATGATGGTCCCCGCCATCACGACGCAGGAAAGCGAGGCTGGTCCAGGCGATGAAATTGTCCGACATACCGCTCGGTTGGGCCGTCACCGGCGTTGCGGTGCTGCTGGTCACCGCCCTGCTGGTGGCCCTGGTCCGGAATCGGGGATCCGCCGGCCCGGGCGGCTCGGATTCCTGGGAGCGTTCCGAGGAACGCCGCCGCCGCAAGGAATCCCTGTACGGCGCGGCCTCGTACACGCTGCTGTTCTGCTGCGCCGGGGTCGCGGCCGCGCTGTCGTTCCACGGCCTGGTCGGCTTCGGGATGCAGAACCTCAACCTCTCCGGCGGCTGGGAATACCTCGTCCCGTTCGGCCTGGACGGGGCGGCGATGTTCTGCTCGGTGCTCGCCGTCCGCGAGGCCAGCCACGGTGACGCCGCACTCGGCTCGCGCCTGCTGGTCTGGCTGTTCGCCGGTGCCTCCGCCTGGTTCAACTGGGTGCACGCCCCGCGCGGCTTCGGCCACGCCGGTGCCCCGCAGTTCTTCGCGGGGATGTCGCTCTCGGCCGCCGTGCTGTTCGACCGGGCGCTCAAGCAGACCCGCCGGGCCGCGCTGCGCGAGCAGGGCCTCGTCCCGCGCCCGCTGCCGCAGATCCGGATCGTCCGCTGGATGCGCGCCCCGCGCGAGACCTACGCGGCCTGGTCGCTGATGCTGCTGGAGGGCGTGCGCAGCCTGGACGAGGCGGTGGACGAGGTCCGCGAGGACAAGCGGGAGAAGATCATGGAGAAGGAGCGCCGCAGGCTGGCCGGGCGCCGCGAACGGGCCGAGATCCGGGCCATCAACCGCTCCCACAGTGCCTGGCGCGGCCGCGCCGCGGCCCGGCAGCTGGAGGCCGGCCAGGAGTCCGCCATAGCCGGCGGGCCCATGGCGGAGCGCCCCGCCGTGGAGCCGCCCGCCGTGGAGCCGCCCGCGCCGGTCGCCGAGGGCCCGGTGGTGCAGACCGGGCTGCCGGCCCGCCCGGAGCGGCGCACCATCGACCTCACGATGGAGGAGGACACCGTCGCGCTGCCCCGGCTCGACTCGCTGGAGCGCAAGCTGAAGGACCTGGAGCAGCAGTTCGGCTGAGGCCGCCCGCCGGCCGGCGCTCCACCGGCCGGCCCCGGGCCGCTCGGACGCCGCAGGGCCGACGGGCGGGCGCCGGACGGCAGCGCTCGGCGCACGACCCGCGCCCGCCTCAGGGGCGCCCGACTCAGGCCCGGCCGGCGCCCCTGGGCCGAGCCGGTCAGGCCGCCGGCGTCGTCGCGGTGAGCTCGAACCACATCCGCTTGCCCGAGCCGCGCGGCTCCACGCCCCAGCCGTCCGCCAGCGCCTCGACCAGCATCAGCCCGCGCCCGGAGGAGGCCTGCTCCCCCGGTGTCCGGCGGGTCGGCCAGAGGTCGGACTCGTCCTCCACCTCGACCCGCAGCCGGGCCCGGCCGCCGTCCGCCGCCGCCTCGCGGTAGAGCCGGGCGGTGAACATGGCGTCCCGGTCGGTGTGCCGGATCGCGTTGGTGACCAGCTCCGAGGCGAGCAGCTCGGCGGTGTCCACCAGCTCGGCCACGCCCCAGCGGCGCAGCGCGTCCCGCAGCTCGGCCCGCACCTCGGAGATCCGTTCGAGGTCGGCCTGCCCGATCCGGCGGCGCAGCTGCTGGGCGGCGAGGCCGCCCTCCGGGCCGTCCCAGCGCAGCAGCAGGAGCGCTATGTCGTCCTCGCGCTCGCTGGAGTCGGCGACCTGGGAGGAGATCCGGTCGGCCAGCTCCTCCAGCGGGTCGGCGTGGCCCTCCCGGCGCTCGGCCAGCGGGCCGGCGACCACCTCGGCCAGCCGGGCGATCCCGTCGTCGAGGTCCATGCCGCGCGCCTCGACCAGGCCGTCGGTGCAGAGCAGCACCGTCTCACCCGGGTCCAGGCTGAACCGGGTGACCCGGTACTCCTCGTCCGGGGCGATGCCCAGCGGCAGCCCGCCGGCCACCTGGACGACGGTGGCGGTGCCGTCGGCCCGGCGGACCAGTGGGTCGAGGTGGCCGGCCCGGACGGCGTAGACCACGCCGTAGTCGACGTTGACCTCGGCGTAGGTACAGGTGGCGAAGTGGTCGGTGTCCAGGTCGGCGAGGAAGCGGGAGGCGCGGGCCATCACCGCCGCCGGCGGGTGGCCCTCGGCCGCGTACGCGCGCAGCGCGATCCGCAGCTGGCCCATGATCCCGGCCGCGTGCACGTCGTGCCCCTGGACGTCGCCGATCACCAGTCCGACGTGCCCGCCGGGCAGCGGGACGACGTCGTACCAGTCGCCGCCGATCTGCAGGCCGGAGCCGGCCGCCAGGTAGCGGACGGCGGTGGTCACGCCGGGCACCGACGGGACGGTGCGCGGCAGCATCACCCGCTGCAGGCCGGCCGCCAGCTCGTGCTCGGCGTCGTGCAGCCGGGCCCGGGCCAGCGACTGGGCGACCAGGCCGCCGAGGGTGGAGAGCAGGGTGCGCTCGTCGGTGTCCAGCTGGCGGTCGTCGTCGAAGCTGACCAGGCAGACGCCGATCGGCCGGCCGCTGGCGACCAGCGGCAGGAAGGCCCAGGAGCTGCGGCCGGTCCGGCTGGTCGGCGTCCACACCTTCGCGTAGCGCTCCAGGAACTCCTCGCGGCTGGCGATGAAGACCGGCGCCCGGTTGCGCAGCGCCTCGGCCGCCGGGTGGTCGGCGGGCAGCACCGAGCGGTCCCAGAAGGTGAGCTCCTCGGGCCGGTAGCCGGAGGCGCCCAGGATCTGTACCCGGCCGGACTCGAAGGAGGCCAGCACCAGGCCGTCCGGCGGCAGCCCGGGCAGCGGGAGCTCCGTGAAGACCCGGGCGACGTCACGGACGGTGACGGCTTCGGAGAGCGCGCGGGCGGCCTCCTTGATGAACCGCGAGCGCTCCTCCCGCAGCAGGGCCATCCGGTCGGCGCGGTCGCGCTTGCGCAGCTCGACGGTGGCGTCCCAGATGAAGCCCACCATCCGCGAGGCCCGGCCGAAGGCGTCCGCGAGGACCCGGCCGCGGAACCGCACGGCGCGCATCGTCCCGCTCGGCCCGACGGTGCGGTAGTAGGCGCCGCACTGGCCCAGCTCGGCGACCGCGCGCTCGACCCGGCGGCGCACCACCGGCGCGTCCTCGGGGTGCAGCAGGGCCAGGAAGGAGGACGAGGTGCGGTCGAAGCGGTCCCGCTCGGCCGCGTCCAGGCCCATGATCGCGCAGGCCCGCTGGTCGCCCTCCAGGACGTCGCGGCGGATGTCCCAGTCGAAGGAGCCGATGCCGTTGGCGGCCATCGCGGGCTCCAGCCAGTCCGGCCTGGAGTCCCCGGAGGCGACGGGCAGGCCACCCGAGAGCATCGGCGCCAGCCGGCCCCCGGCGAGTCCGGGCGTCGTCCGCAGTGCGTGCCTGCGCACCGCCTGGGCGGGTGGTCTCGCCCGCCCCGACCCGGCCGTGGACTGACCGGGAGGAAGCGCCGGCCCCGGCGACTCGGGCTCAGTGGGCATGCTGCTCCTGCCGCTGCCGTGGCGAGCCGCGCCGGGTGTCCGGCGTGGCCGCGGGGCAGTGTGAGTGGGTGGTGCTCGATCGGACCGTGCGGCCGGGCGGCGACCAGTCGAGGTGAGGTCTCCCCGCTGTTTGCCGCACGTGGACACACATTCCCACCATCCTCGCCAATGTTCGGCCGAGCGGCAATGGCACCGGACCGGGAATCTTCGGCCCGCCCTTCGCCCGGAGGTTCCGTTCGGCAGCGAACGACCTTTTCCTCCCGGCTCGGACGCCGGGTCGGCCGGGGTCCGGGAACTGCGCCGAACGGGTGGCGCCGGGGCCACCGCAGCGGCGCGGCGCGATGGGTGCGGACGCGGAGGCGGGCGGGCGTCGCGTGGCGGGGGCGCGGGCGGCGACCAGCCCGAAAAGCCCGGGCGGTGACCAGCTCGAACAGCCTGGGCGGTGACCAGCTCGAACAGCTCAGGCGGTGACCAGCTCGAACCAGGTGACCTTGCCGTCCCCGCGCAGCTGGACCCCCCAGGAGTCGGCCAGCGCCTCGACCAGCAGCAGCCCGCGCCCCGAGGTGGCGTACTCGGCGTCCGCGTCCCGGCGGCGGCCGGGCAGCCGGGTGACGCTGTCCTGGACCTCGATCCGCAACCGCAGGTCGGCGGTGAGCACCGCGTCGAAGACCGCGCCCTGGCCGGTGTGCAGCAACGCGTTGGTGACCAGCTCGGAGGAGAGCAGCTCCGCCGTGTCGGCCAGCTCGGGCACCCCCCAGTGGCCGAGCGCGGAGCGCAGCCGCCGGCGGACCGCGCCGACCGCGACCAGGTCGGCCGCGTCGAGCGTCACGTGCAGCCGGCGGTTCAGCGCACACCCCGGGGCCGGGATGCTCGGCAGTGCCTGGCCCGCCGTGCCCGTGGCCGCCGACGCACCCGGCGCACCCCCCTGGGGCCTGGCTCGGAAGGCGTCCCCCGAGCCCGTCCGCTGCCGCGGGAATCGCGACTGACCGTCCATCACCACTTGCCCCCGCCCTCAATCCGGGCACCCGCTGCCGGATCCCCCGCCGGTCGGGTGGCCGCCTCGTTCTGACCACCATCCTCATGCCCAGCTTTCGCCGTTTGGAACAGTGTGCGTCCGATCACCTGGGGTGAAAGGGGCACGGCGCGGCACTCGTGATCCAACTGCCCGCGCCGGACAGGTTTGCGATGCGTACGAGTCGTTTTCGGGCAACGCTGGACAGAGCGGCCGGGTCCGGGTTCAATGACCCGAGATGTTTGAACGCCGTTCTAACGTCACCTCCGGCACCCCCAGCACCCCCGACACCCCCAGCACCCATCGGCACCCCCCGGCGACCGCGAGCGAGGAACCGTGCGACTGACCCCCACCGAGCGGGACCGGCTGCTGATCTTCACAGCAGCCGAGCTGGCCCGCGCCCGGCGCGCCCGAGGCGTACGCCTCAACGTCCCCGAAGCGCACGCCCTGATCGCCGACACCGTCTGCGAGGCCGCGCGCGACGGCCGGCGGCTCGCCGAGGCCATCGAAGCCGGGCGCAGCGTGCTCACCGCCGACGACGTGCTCCCCGGCGTCCCGGACGTGGTCACCGTGGTACAGGTCGAGGCGGTGTTCGACGACGGCACCCGGCTGGCCGTGGTGAACGACCCGTTCAAGGGCGCCGGCTCGCTCGGCGACGACGCGCCCGGCGGCGCGCTGCTCGGCGCGGGCACGGGCTACGACCCCGTCGAGGAGACGGTGGTGCTGCCCGTCCACAACACCTCCGGGGTGCCGATCTCGGTCACCTCGCACTTCCACTTCTTCGAGGCCAACCCGCGCCTGGCCTTCGACCGCGCCGCCGCCTACGGGACCCACCTCGCGGTACCGGCCGGCTCCTCGGTCCGCTTCGACCCGGGCGCCACCGTCGAGGTCGGCCTGGTGCCGATCGGCGGCGAGCGGGTCGCGATCGGCTTCGCCGGGCTGGTGGACGGCCCGCTGGACGCGCCCGGCGCCAAGGAGGCCGCCCTGGCCAAGGCCCGCGCGACCGGCTACCTGACCAACTTCGACGACGCCGAGGTGGAATCGTGACCGCCATCACCCCCCACGACTACATCGCGGTGCACGGTCCGCGCGCCGGGGACCGGATCCGGCTCGGCGACTCCGGTCTGATCGTCCGGGTCGAGTCCGACTCGCAGGCGCCCGGCGAGGAGTTCCTGGCCGGCTTCGGCAAGACCGCCCGGGACGGCCTGCACCTCAAGGCCGCCGCCGTCCGCGACACCTGCGACGTGGTGATCAGCAACGTGCTGGTGATCGACGCGATCCAGGGCATCCGGAAGACCTCGATCGGTCTGATCGACGGCCGGATCGCCGCCATCGGCCGCGCCGGCAACCCGGACACCCTGGCCGGCGTGGAGGTCGTCGTCGGCACCGGGACGACCATCGTCTCCGGCGAGGGCATGATCGCCACCGCCGGCGCCATCGACACCCACGTCCACCTGCTCTCGCCGCGGATCATGGAGGCCTCGCTCGCCTCCGGCGTCACCACGATCATCGGCCAGGAGTTCGGCCCGGTCTGGGGCGTGGGCGTGAACTCGCCCTGGGCGCTGCGGCACGCCTTCAACGCCTTCGACGCCTGGCCGGTCAACATCGGCTTCCTCGGCCGCGGCTCCTCCTCCGACCCGGCCCCGCTGGTCGAGGCCCTCGCCGAGGGCGGCGCCTCCGGCTTCAAGGTGCACGAGGACATGGGCGCCCACACCCGCGCCCTGGACACCGCCCTGCGGGTCGCCGAGGAGTACGACGTCCAGGTCGCCCTGCACACCGACGGCCTCAACGAGTGCCTCTCCGTGGAGGACACCCTCAAGGTCCTGGAAGGCCGCACCATCCACGCCTTCCACATCGAGGGCTGCGGCGGCGGGCACGTCCCCAACGTCCTCAAGATGGCGGGCGTCGAGAACGTCATCGGCTCCTCCACCAACCCCACCCTGCCGTTCGGCCGCGACGCCCTCGGCGAGCACTTCGGCATGATCGTCTCCGCCCACGACCTCAAGGTCGACCTCCCCGGCGACGCCGCGATGGCCCGCGACCGCATCCGGGCCGGCACCATGGGCGCCGAGGACGTCCTGCACGACCTCGGCGTCATCGGCATCACCTCCTCCGACGCCCAGGGCATGGGCCGGGCAGGCGAGACCGTGCGCCGCACCTTCGCCATGGCCGGCAAGATGAAGGCCGAGCTCGGCGCCCTCGACGGCACCGGCTCCTACGGGACGACCGAGGGCGGCGACGACAACGAGCGCGTCCTGCGCTACATCGCCAAGCTCACC
Source organism: Kitasatospora sp. NPDC001603 (assembly GCF_040298365.1). Classification (NCBI taxonomy): domain Bacteria; kingdom Bacillati; phylum Actinomycetota; class Actinomycetes; order Kitasatosporales; family Streptomycetaceae; genus Kitasatospora; species Kitasatospora sp. NPDC001603. Next base: position 96,869 of record NZ_JBEPAA010000014.1, on the reverse strand, counting down.
ATCAACCCGGCGATCGCCCACGGCCTGGCCCACGAGGTCGGCTCGATCGAGGTCGGCAAGCTCGCCGACATCGTCCTGTGGCGCCCCGACCACTTCGGCGCCAAGCCGCAGCTCGTCCTGAAGGCCGGCTTCCCCGCCTACGGCGTCGTGGGCGACCCCAACGCCTCCACCGACCGCTGCGAACCCCTCGTACTGGGCCCCCAGTTCGGCGCCCACGGCGCCACCGCCGCCGACCTCTCGGTCGCCTTCGTCGCCCAGGCCGCCGCCGACGGCGCCTACCTGGACCGGGCCGCCGACGGCATGCCCACCCGGCGCCGCCGGGTCGGCGTCCGCAACACCCGCGGCATCGGCCCGCGCGACATGGTCCGCAACGCCCGGATCGGCGACGTGCAGGTCACCGAGACCGGCCTGGTCTCGCTGGACGGCGACCCGCTGCGCTCCGAGCCCGCCGACAGCGTCTCGCTCAGCCGCCTGTACTTCCTCTGACTCACCCTCACCTCCCCTCCAAGGACGCGAAGATGACCCCCACCCCCGCCTCGCTCGGCTACCGGATGCCCGCCGAGTGGCACCCGCACGAGCGGACCTGGATGGCGTTCCCCACCACCAACCCGACCTTCGACAGCCCGGAGCACCTGCACGCCGGGCGCGAGGCCTGGGCCGCGGTGGCCAACACCATCGTCCGGTACGAGCCGGTGACGCTGGTGGTCAACACCGGCGAGACCGAGGAGGCGCGCAAGTACGTCGCCCCCGAGGTCGAGATCGTCGAGCGCCCGCTGGACGACGCCTGGATGCGCGACATCGGCCCGTCCTTCCTGATCGACGGCAAGGGCTCGCTGGCCGCCGCCGACTGGATCTTCAACGGCTGGGGCGCGCAGTCCTGGGCCCGCTGGGACAACGACCAGCACATCGCCGAGCACATCAGCGAACTGACGGGCGTTCAGCGGTTCGCCTCCCGCCTGATCAACGAGGGCGGCGGCATCCACGTCGACGGCGAGGGCACCGTGCTCGTCACCGACACCGTGCAGCTCGGCGAGGGCCGCAACTCCGACTGGACCCGCGAGGAGGTCGAGGCCGAGCTGCACGCCCACCTCGGCACCACCAAGGCGATCTGGCTGCCGCGCGGACTCACCCGCGACTACGACGAGTTCGGCACCCGCGGCCACATCGACATCGTCGCCTCCTTCGTCCGCCCCGGCGTCGTGGTCGCCCACGTCCAGCCGGACCCGGCCCACCCCGACCACGAGGTGTGCCAGGAGCTGGTGGCGATCCTGCGCGCGTCCACCGACGCCCGGGGCCGCGCCCTGGAGGTCATCGAACTCCCCGCCCCCACCGTCCTGTCGGACGAGGACGGCGAGCCGGTCGACTACTCCTACATCAACCACTACGTGGCCAACGGCGCCGTGGTGCTCTGCGCCTTCGACGACCCCCGCGACCAGGAGGCCGCCGCCATCCTCGGCCAGGCCTACCCCGGCCGCACCGTCGAACTGGTCGACGCCCGCGAGATCTTCGCCAACGGCGGCGGCATCCACTGCATCACCCAGCAGCAGCCGAAGGTGTGACATTCCGGCAGGTGAGGCGCCTGACCTGCCGGATTACCGAGAGCTGCTGTCCAGTGCCGGCACTGGACAGCAGCTCCTTCGTAGATCATCTCCCCTCTCTCTCCCACTTGATCATGAAAGAGCCGGCGTGCCGTCCCATCTCCCCAGCTGGGTTCTCCACGAGCGCCAGCGGAGTGGCCGCCGCATGCGCGCGGTACGAAGATCAGCTGGCCGCTCCCAGGAGGGCCTCGCCCACGCGGCAGGCCTAGACCGGCGCACCATCTCCCGGAGACCGAGCTTGGGACGAACAGCATCAGTGTCGACAGCCTGCTGTTGATCGCCCACGCACTCGGCATCCCTCCAGATCACCTCTTCCGAGACGAGTAGCCCTGGCCGGCCGTACCGCGGTACGGCCGGCCAGGGAGATCAGCGGTGGTCCTGCTCCTGGTGTCCGCGCATCCAGATGCGCACGTCGACAGCAGCCGAGTGGTCGTGCCGTTCCACCGCGTCCCCGTGCTGGCGTGTCAGCTCCGCGCACGTGTGGCACCCGCCGTGCGGGGCTGGCATCACGCCCACGTCGTCCCGATCGAGGGCACGGCCGCCGACAGCACTCACCGGGGATCCTGCGGGAGAATCGGCGGGAGCGCCGGCGGGGTCGAGCCCATGAGGTCGGCCATGTCGCGGAGCTCCGGCTCGGACTGGGACTCGGGGTCTGAAGTGGTCACTGCTCCTCCTCGGGAACGGCGGTCCGGCAGGCGGGGTGTGCGACGACCGCCCAGCCGAGCGGAGACGTGGCGGACCCAGTCGCCGTGTAGCGGTGGCCGTCCGGCACGAGCTCGCCGTCCTCGCCCCCGCACCTGATGCACGCCTGGAGCTCGCGCTGAGCCCGGGTGAACGGTGTCGGGGGAGACAACTGAACGATCGTCACGGCCACAGCATCGGCACCCACACACACCGGTACCAGAGCCACCATGGGTACCCATCGTGGCGCCCCGACGAGCCCGATGGCACCACTACGCTTCTGCCATCACCGACCCGGGAGGCCGCCGTGCCCGCACCGGAACCACTCCCCGCCCGACTTCTCGCTGACCCCGCGTTCATCAGCGCGTGCGCTCAGCGAGAGGTCGGCACCGTCTTTCAGCTAGCCCGACGGGCCGGCATCGGCCCGGCGCACCTTGCCCGACGTACCGGGCTGACGACCAGCCGCGTCACCGAGATCATGACCGGCGGCCGATCCGTCTCCAGCATGGACGTCATTGAGCGCATCGCCGACGGCCTACACATCCCCGGCCAGCTGCTCGGGCTTGCCGCGCGCCCCTGGGAGAACCAGCCGGCCTCGGAGGCATATCGGCCCACAGCTGTCCCTGAGACCTGGGAAGTCCTCGACATGCTCAGCCGGTCCACCGCATCGAATGCCGCCCTCACCCACCTGGAGGCGGCCGTCGCCGACGCGGCCTACCGCTATCCGGCCACCCCGCCCGCAGAGTCCATGCCCCTACTCCAGCGGCAGCTCGTCGGCGTGCACGAGATGCTCGCCCGGCCCCAGTCCCTCGCCGCCCGGCGCCGGGGCGTACGGATACTGGCTGTCGTCGCGGGGCTCCTCGGGCTTGTCAACCACGACCCTCGGCGACCGCAGCCGGTCCGAGGCGCACTTCCACCTCGGAACCGTCGCGGCGGGCGAAGGCGAAGCTGACGACCTCACGGCCTGGCTCTACACCGTGCAGTCGATCGTCGAGTACACCGCGGGCCGCCGAGACACCGCCGCCGCCTTCCTTCAGAAGGCCGTCACCCCCGCTGAGACGGCGGCGCCCCGGCGGCGGGCATGGGTCAACGCCAACCTCGCCCGCGCTCTCGCGGCCAGCGGGCTCCGAGAGAAGGCGCTCGCAGCTCTCGACCAAGCGGCCCGCCTTCTCGACCTCGCCGGCGAGGAGCCAGCGGGCCTCGACTTCTTCACCGCCCCACGCCTCGACGGTCTCGCCGGCGAGACCTACGCCCACCTCGGCGAACACGACGCCGCCGGTCACCTCCTGGAGACCGCCATCGCCCACCGGGCCGTCGCCGATATCAAGGGCCGGGCCGTCCTCACCCTCGACCTCGCCGAAGTTCGACTCGGCCAAGGCGACCTCGATGCTGCATGTGCCACCGCGCACGCCGGCCTTGACCTCGCCGGCCCTGCCGTCGTCCAGCCGCTCATCCTCCGGGCCCGCGCCCTCCAGCAGGCCCTCGCCCCCTGGGCGGGCGAGAAGCCCGTCCAGGAGCTGGCCGCACGCGTGAGAGAGTCGAGGCACCAGCTCGCACGCGCATGAGGAGGGCCCGGTGGCGGGAGCGGAGTGGCCGGTGCATGGCCGGCGGCAGGTGTACGGCTCGCCATGGGTGGAGGTCTGGCTCGACGACGTGGACATCCCCGGCGTCGGCCGGATCGAGCATCACGTCGTCCGCATGCCCCGGGCTTCCACCACCTCCGTCGTCACCAACGAGGCGGGCGAGTTCCTGCTCATCCACCGGCACCGTTTCATCACCGGCCGGTGGGGCTGGGAGGTACCGGCCGGCTGGGCCGATCCCGGCGAGGACCCGGCCGTGGCGATCGCCCGTGAGGTCGAGGAGGAGACCGGCTGGCGTCCGGGCCGGGTCGAGCTGATGACCGAGTACGACGCCATGGCCGGCATCTCCGACGCACACTTCCGCAGCTACCACGTCACCCGATGCACCCGCATCGGCGAGCCGGAGGACATCTCCGAGGCGGCCCGGGTGGAGTGGGTGTCCGAAGCCGGAGTCGTGAAGCTGCTCACCGGCGGCGAGAGCTCCGACGGCCCTTCCCACGCCGCACTCTCCTACTACCTCGGCCCCTACCGGCTCGCGCAGGCCAGCAGCTGAGCTGCCCCGGCGAGGTCGGTCACCTCTCGTACGGCGACGGCATCCCGAAGCCGTCGCCGCTGCCAAACGACTCCTGCCCGACCCCGGTGGGGAGTTGATGCAAATACGAGTGGCTGGGGGCGCGGGCCCGTCCCACGTGAGCCCGCCCTGTTTGCTCTTTGGTCACAGCTCCGTCACACCGTGCACCCGCCGCTGCTCGTGTCGATACGGTCCCCTCACTACGACCCGCCGTGTCCCAGGGGGACCAATGCGCCGCACCACCCTCACCATCACCGCCGCGAGCCTCGCCGTCCTCGGCCTGGCCGCGTGCGACCCCAGCGCCACCACCAGCAAGCCGACCGGGCCCGCCGTCGAAGCCACCACCCCGGGCGCGCCGGGCGCCACCGTGCCCAGCCTGCCCGCGATCCCGACCGTGCCCGGCGCCGCAGACGCCACCGGCGACGTCGAGCTCGCCGGTTGTGAGGTCGACGCCACCCTGCACTGGCCGTCCGCCCAGCTCAAGGTCACCAACCACAGCAGCAAGTCTTCGAACTACATGATCCAGGTCGAATTCGTGGACGCCGCCGGCACTCGCATCGGTGAGGGTGTCGCCGCGACCAACAACCTTGCCGCCGGCCAGGCCGCCACCCTCAAGGCCCAGGGCGCCACCGACGCCAAGGGCAAGGTCAGCTGCAAGGTCACCAACGTCACCCGGTACGCCGCACCCTGACCCCAGGCACGACGAAAGGGAGTACGCCGGGAGCGCGGCTCGCGTTCTGGCAGCGGCACCCGAACATAAGGACGCGCCCCCGCTCCGGCACGTGGCCGAGCGGGGGCGCGGTCGTTCAGTGGTCGGCGTCGGGAGGATAGGCCGGGCCGGCTGCGCTGGGCGTCCGTCATCAGCAGGACCCGGGCTCCCACCGGACCCCGGGGCCCCCGTCCGATCCGGCTCGGCCCGGGGCGGCTGCTCGCCGAGAGGGCCGGGGCGGGGCGTCGAGTCGGTGGGCTCCTGGTCAGGGGGCTTCGGGGGCCGCCGGTATCGTGGGTGCCGCTGCGGCGCGGTCGCAGCGGCACAGAGGAGAGCAGCACATGGCGGACGCCCGCCCGCGCCGGCCGGCGCGGCCCCGCGAGGAGGTCTTCGCCACCGCGCGGGCCGCCATCGCCGAACACGGGCTCGCCAAGCTGACCATGGCCGGCCTCGGCAAGCAGTTGCAGATGAGCGCCGGTCACCTGCTCTACTACTTCGGCAGCAAGGACCAGCTGCTGCTGGAGACGCTGCGCTGGAGCGAGGACCAGCTCGGGGCCCGCCGCCGCACCGCGCTGGCCGACGGCGACCGCGATGTCTGGGAGCGGCTGGGCGACTACACCCGGCTCTACCTGCCCGAGGGCGCGGGCGATCCGCGCTGGATCCTCTGGGTGGAGGTGTGGGGGCGCTCCCCCGCCAGCGAGGAGCTGCGGCAGGGGCAGTTGGAGATCGAGGCCCCCTGGGACGCCGACCTGGTCGCCCTGCTCGACGAGGGCGCCGCCTCCGGTTCCTTCGCCGCGGCGGCCGGAGCGACCACCGAGCGGGCCGCCCAGATCCGCGCGCTGCTGGACGGACTCGCCGTACCGCTCGCGCTCGGCCTGCCCGGCGCGCTCCGCGCGAGGGCCCTTCACCTCGCGGAGTCGGCCTGCCGGACCCTGCTGGCGCCCGCCTGACGGAGGGACTCCGGCAGCGTCACTCCGTCCAGATCGCGGCCGCCGTGCGGTCGTCGGCGTACCCCTTGGCACGGACCTGGACCTGGCGCAGGAAGTCCACGGTGCCCGGCGGGTGGGGGTGTGCCCAGTGGGCGGCGAGGAAGTGCGCGACGGCCGGCTCGTCGGCGATCGGCCGGGCCAGACCCGGGGTGCAGAGCAGCAGGATGTCGCCCGGAGTGGCCGGGACCATCCGGAACCGGAACGGGCGGGGGTCCGGCGCCGGACCGTCCGGCAGCGGGGGCTGACCGTCCGGGTGGTGCAGCAGCCGGGCCGCGTAGGCGTCGATCCAGTGACCGGAGCGCAGCAGGTAGAGCCCGCCCGGGCCGACCCCGAAGGCCGCCCGGTAGGAGGCCGCCGGGTCGAGCGAGAGCAGCAGGCAGTGCAGCGAGGCCGGGAAGACCGGGTCCTCGCCGGCTGCCCGGGGGGCCAGGCCGCGCAGCGGGGCGGCGGCGGCCGTCGCGAGCCTTTGGAGGCCGTAGCGGAGGCGGTCCCGCGCGCCGTCGCGCAGGTCGGCGGCGAGGCCGGCCCGGCTGCGGCCGATCGCCGCGGCGAGCTGGCGGCACGCCTCGGCGGAGGCCGTCGCGACCGCCTCCGGGGCGACGTCGGCGATGTCGGCAAGCGCCTCGGCGGAGCCCGCGCCCGTGCGGTCGAAGCCGCCGAGCACCGCGAGCAGCAGGCCGTCCGTGCCCTCGCCGAACCTGGTCACCAGCAGCGCGTCCCGGCGGGGCTCGCCGCGGTAGCGGGCGGAGTCGCCGCGGACCGAGACGGCGCGCACGGTGGCGGTGGCGTACTGGGCCCCCTCCAGCACGGTGTCCGGCACCACGGCGCCGAGCGAGCCCGGGTCGGCCTCCGGTACGGCGGTCGGCTCGGGCCCGTACGTGGGCGGGCGCTCGCCGACGTGCGGGACGGCGGGCCCGGCGTCGGCGAGCACCGACCGGGCCGCGGGGCGGGCGACGGCCACCGCCGCAGCCGGGGCGACGGGGTCGGACACAGAGGGGGCCTCGGGCGCAGGGGCGGGTTCGGGCTCGGGCTCGGGCTCAGGACCGGCAGCCGCCGGCTCGGGCTCAGGCTCTACCACGGGGTTCGGCTCCGGGTCCTTCCGGAGAACGAGCCCCTCCACCGCCTCCGGACCCGGCTCCGGCTCCGGCTCCGGCTCGGGCCCCTCCACCGCCTCCGCCTCGGGCGCGGGCGCCCAGGCCGGGGCCGGGAACCGGTGCGTCTCCTCCGGCCCGCGCTGCTGCCCGATCACCCCGACCGCGGTGTCGAACCAGTCGTCGATGCTGTCCCGCTCCAGCGGCCCGGGCTCCGGCACGGCCCGCTCCGACGCCTCGGGCGTCGACGCCTCGGCCGCCGACGCCTCCGGTTCCGCCACCCCGGGCGCCACCGCGGGCTTCGCCCCGCCCTCCGGCCCGCCCGTCCGCTGCTGGCCGATCAGCCCGGCCGCCGTGTCGAACCAGTCGTCGACGCTGCCCTCCCCCGGTACCGCGTCCGGAGTGTCGGGGAGGGTGCCCGCCGGCCCTTCGTAGACCGTTTCCCACCAACCGTCGTCCGGTCGGGGCTGCTGTGCGGGTGCACCCTTTTTGCTCATCTGGCGGCTCCTGATCGGTCCGTGGTCGCGCCGCCCCCGGCGGGGCCGGACTCGACGTCATTGTCTCCGAGTGCAACGACGGTGTCCGGGTTTCGGCGACAACCGCACACTGATCGGATGATCCCGATGACCGGGTTCGCCCCATGTTTCGTTTCCGTTCCGTCCGCGCTTGCCGGAACTGCCCCGAGCAGGGCGTTTCCGGGGTATTCAGGAGGTTCGGGGGCCGAAAATGGGGGCCGAGGAGGGGCATCGCTTCACCCGTTCGGCTGATTAAATGTGCGCATGACCGCGTCGGCCCCCAGATCGCTCCGACCGGGGAGGACCGCGTTCGCGGGCCGCCCGGTGGGCGCCCTGTGGTTCCTCCTGCTGGTCGGGCTGCTGGCGGCGCTCCCGTGCGCGGGCCAGGCCCAGGCGGTCTCGGTGGACCGGTCCGCCCCCGCGTCCGTTCCGGACGGCGTCGCCGGCCCGGCCCTCGCGGCCGCCCCGACGACGGGGACGCCGCGGACCGCCGGGACACCTCCGACCCCCGGGACACCGTCGACCGCCGAAGCACCGCGGACGCCGGCGGCGGAGCACGCGTCCCGGCAGGCCGGAGCCCCGCGCACCGGTCCGGCCGGCACGCTCGCCGACCGGCTCGCCGAGCAGAAGCGGCACCGGACGTGGTGCTCCGCCGACGGCGAGCCGCCGCACCGCGACAACGGCTGCTCCGGTCACCCGTACTGCGCCCAGGACGCCCAGCTGCCCAATCCGCCGCCCCAGCAGCAGCCCGCCCTGACGCCCCGCCCGGAGACTCCCGGGGCCCGGCCCCGGATGCTTCCGCGCGGGCTCCCGAACGGTCCGCGCCCGGCACCCGACCTGCACGAGCTCCAAGTTCACCGGTCCTGAGCGGAACCCACCGCCGGCCCTCCCCCCGCCCGTCCGAACGGACGGCGGCCGGGGCGGCACTGACGGATCCGCCCCTCCGCCCTCTCATCTGACCGCCGTGCCCGAAGCGCGCGGCGGGGACAAGGACACCTCATGGGTTCCGCCTCGAAGCAGTCCAACAAGCCGAGCGGCAAGCAGGCCGGTCTCGACCGTCGTGCCCGGATAGCCGAGCTGCGCGCCGCCGAGCAGCGCCGCGACCGTCGCAACAAGATCATCGCCTCGGTGGTCGCCGGGACCCTGGTGATCGCCGCGATCGCCACCGGCACCTGGATCGTGGTCGACGCCAACAACGACAAGAAGGCCAAGGAGACCGCGGCCGCGGCGCCGATCGACGGCGTCCAGACCTTCGGCGACCTGAGCCGCAACCACGTCAAGGAGAAGGTCACCTACCCGCAGACCCCGCCGGTCGGCGGCGACCACAACGCGATCTGGCTGGACTGCATGGGCCACGTCTACGACCAGCCGGTCGAGAACGAGCGCGCCGTCCACTCGCTGGAGCACGGCGCGGTCTGGGTGACCTACAACGGCAAGGCCACGCCGGACGACATCAAGACCCTCTCCGACAAGGTCAAGGCCACCCCGTACTCGCTGATGAGCCCGTACCCGGACGAGAAGGGCACCATCACCCTCAGCGCCTGGAGCACCCAGCTGGTCGTGGACAGCGCCAGTGACCCGCGGGTGGGCGAGTTCTTCACCAAGTACGTGCAGGGCAAGCAGACCCAGGAGCCGGGCGCGTCCTGCACCATGGGGGCGATGTGACCGCCGACGCGGCGGTGTCCGGGGCGCACGACGACGGCCGGGACACCGGCCACGGCGACGCCCTGGACGACACCCCGGACGCGGCGCCCCGGCCCGGCCGCAAGCGGCTCTGGTGGCCGGCGGCGCTGGCCGCCGCGCTCGCCCTCGCGCTCGGGGTCCCCGCGCTGGTGGCGAGCGGGACGTCGGCGTCCGGCTCGTCCTCGATCGCGGCCCCGGCGGACGACTCGCCCGAGGCCGGGTTCGCCCGTGACATGGCGACCCACCACCAGCAGGCCGTGGACCTGTCGTTCATCGTCCGGGACCGGACCGGCGACGCGTCGGTGCGCACCCTCGCCTTCGACATCATCAACACCCAGGCGAACCAGCGCGGGATGATGATGGGCTGGCTCGACCAGTGGGGGCTCCCGCAGCACGCGGCGGCCAAGCCGATGGCCTGGATGAAGATGGGCCACGACTACGCGGCGCACGACGGTTCGCTGATGCCCGGCATGGCCACCAACACCCAGCTCGCCAAGCTGGGCTCGCTCAGCGGGCGGGACGCCGAGGTGCTCTACCTGCAGCTGATGCTGGAGCACCACAAGGGCGGGGTGGAGATGGCCCAGGGCTACGTCGACCTGGCGAAGAACGAGACCGAGAAGCGGCTCGCCCAGTCGATGGTGGTCGGGCAGACCTCGGAGATCCAGCTGATCACCGACATGCTCACCGAGCGCGGCGCCACCCCTGGTGTGCCCGCGTCCTGATCGACCCGCAGCACCCGGCCGGGGGCGGTGGACGAATTCCGTCCACCGCCCCCGGCCGTCTCATCCCCGGCCGTCTCAACCCCGGCCGTCTCAACCCTGGCCGTCTCAGCCTCGGCCCTCTCAGCCTCGGCCCTCCCAGAGGGTGTTCGATAGGGGATTCCCCCAACTGTCCGGCTTTGATTCTTGGCGCGCGGACTCGGTTCCAGGATCTCGTGGCGGCCGGGTCCGTGTCCGCGATGTTGATCAGTGTGACGAAACGACGCTGGTATCCCTCGGACCTGAAGGACGATCAGGGGAAGCTCATCGAGCCGATGCTGGTGGCTCCCTGGTCACCGCGCTCGCCTTCGCGCTGGTCCTGGGCGCGGGCGCACTGCGCCGCGCCGAACGTGCCGCCGTGCCGGCCGGCTCCGGCCGCCCGCACTCCACCTCGGTCCTGACAGGGTGAAACACGCTTCCCGACCGTCCCCGCGGTGTGATCCAATACGCGCGGCCGTGCAGGGAGCACGCCACCGATCCACGGGGGGACCAATGATCAGAGCCATCGACACCAGACGCATCGCCTCCGCCGCCGCGGTGCTCGCCGCGACCGCGGGGCTCGCCGTGGCCGCGCCCGCCGCCCCGGCCCAGGCCGACACCCCGAGCGTGTTCCAGCTCGTCAACGCGGCCAGCGGTAAGTGCCTGGACGTCTCCGGCGGGTCCACCGCCGACGGCGCCGCGGTGATCCAGTGGAGCTGCCACGGCGGGGCCAACCAGAAGTGGACCTGGGACCGGGGCCTGCTGGTCAACGTCCTCACCGGCAAGTGCCTCGACATCCCCGGCGGAAGCACCGCGTGGGGCACCCAGGCCGTCCAGTGGACCTGCCACGGCGGCGACAACCAGTGGTGGTTCGAGGAGTCCGACGGCACCAACGACTCCGCCCGCCGGTTCCCCAACCTGAACAGCGGGCTGCTGCTCGACGTGTCCGGTGCCAGCACGGCCGACGGCGCCGCGGTGATCCAGTGGGCCCGCACCGGCGGCACGAACCAGGGCTGGCACTACGTGGCCTCCTGATCCGGAACACCACCGGAGCCCCGGCCGAAGGGCGCCTTCGGCCGGGCCTTGCGTCTGTCGCGCACCCGCCGGTCCGCCGGCGGCCGGCACCACCGGAGCGACGCACAACCTTCTCGAACGACGCACGTCCAGTCACATGACGCATCCGGCCACCCGGCGCCCGATCCGCGCAACCGGCCGCCGGCCGGACCGGGGCGGTCCGTCCTGCCCGATCGTCTGCACAGCTCCGTCCCAGGGGGACTCATGAACAGCCTCAAGCGACACCTCGGCTCCGCCGCCGCAGCCCTTCTCCTCGGCGCGGCAGGCACGGTCGGCATCGCCGCACCCGCCTCGGCCACGACCGCCTACCGGCCCGTCAACAGCACCGGCGACGTCGAGATCCGGGCCACCTTCAGCGACAAGTGCCTGGAGGTGGCCGACTGGCGCACCGACGACGGCGCCCCCGTCCGCCAGTGGACGTGCACCGGCGGTGACAACCAGAAGTGGCGCTTCACCGACGGCTACGCCGTCAACGTGCACAGCGGCAAGTGCCTGGAGGTCCCCGGCTGGAGCACCACCCCGGCCGCCCCGATCGGCCAGTGGACCTGCACCGGCGGCAACAACCAGCGCTGGGGGGCCGTCGACGTCGGCAACGGGGGCCTGGGCGTCAGCGACCGGAGCATGGCCGTCGTCAACTTCCACAGCGACCTCGTCCTGGACGTCAACGGCGGGGACTTCGCCGACGGCGCCCCGGTGATCCAGTGGTACTCGACCGGGGTGCGCAACCAGCGCCTGCTCCTCACCCCGCCCGCGACCGCCGCGCGCTGATCCTGAACGTCCGGGGTGGGGAGTCGGCGGACTCCCCACCCCGGACCCACCCCGCCCCTCCTGCCGCCCGCCTGCCACACGCACCCTGCGCCGCCCACCTCGTGCCCCATCACCAGGAGGAACGCCACGACCACCCGCCTCGGCCCCGCCGCCGCTGTCGCCCTCGCCACCGGGGCGGCGGTCGCCGTCCCCGCCCGGGGCCGGGGACTCCGCCCGTTTCGTGAGTCGTGGATCAGCTCGGTGGTGCCCTCGCGTTCCCACTCCTTGAAGTACCCGTGGACGGTGGCGTGGGGCAGGAAGTCGTGCGGCAGGCACCGCCAGGCGATCCCGGTCCGTGCGACGTAGGGAATCGCGTTCACCACCTCACGCAGCCCGGTCGTGGGCTCACGCCCTTCAGCGCGGCTGCGTCGCCACTCCACCGGCATCGGCTCGATGAGCTCCCCTGATCGTCCTTCAGGCCCGAGGGATACCTGCGTCGTTCCGTCACAATTGATCAATGTCGCGGACACGGACCCGGCCGCCACGAGATCCTGGGACCGAGTCCGCGCCCCAAGAATCAAAGCCGGACAGCTGGGGGGAATCCCCTATCGAACACCCTCTCAGCCCCGGCCGTCTCTCCCATCGGACGGCCCGCCCCGGCCGTCTCTCCCATCGGACGGGGCCGCCCGGTGGGCGGGCGTCACGAGGTGAGGGAGGCCACCTCGGCGGCGTAGAGCAGCTCCGGGTCGAGGTCCATCCCGGTGAAGTGGCCCGCCAGTTCCAGCGAGAGCGTGCCGTGCAGGCGGGTCCAGAAGGCGAGCGCGCGGCGCAGCTCGGCCGGGCGGGCGCCGGGGTGTCCGGCGGCCCAGGGGCGGTGGTGCTCCAGGTGGGCGTCGAGCGCGGCGGCCGGCCCCGCCGGCTCCGGCCCCGGACCGGCGGCGACACAGGCGTCGAGCAGGGTCGACATGATCTCCGATGCGATCACGGTGGTGTCCTCGGGAGCGTGGTAGCCCGGGACCGGGGTGCCGTAGACGAGGAAGTAGCGGTGCGGGTCGGCCAGCGCCCAGCGGCGCAGGGTCCGGGTCAGCTCCAGCAGGTCCGCCGGGTGGGTGCCCCCGGCGGAGCCGGTGGCCAGCAGGGCGTCGGCGAGGCTGCGGTAGGCGTCCCGGACGAGTTCCGTGATCAGCTCGTCGCGGTTGGCGAAGTACCGGTACAGCGCGGGTCCGCTCAGGCCCATCTGCTTGGCGATCGCGTTCAGTGAGAGCGCGGACGCGCCCACCCCGGCGATCTGCTCCCAGGCCCGCTCCTTGACCTCCGCGCGGACCTGCTGCCGGTACCGCTCGCGTGGGGTCGGCGCCTTGTCGGCCATGTCCGTCTCCTTCTTCCGCTCGCCCCGGGATCCGCCCGTCCGTGGATCGGTCCGCCTCGGGGTCGGTCCGCCCCGGGATCGGTCCGTCGCCGTACCCGGCCGCCGGCCCCTGCCGTCCTGCCCGCTCGCCCGCCCCGGCCGCCCCGGCCGCCCGCCGGATACGGGGACCGCAGCATGGGTTAGACGGTATCACTCACGGCAGAGGCGCTCACGATCGATGGATTCGCTCGCTTGACACGACCCTCGGCGGCATTCATTCTAGTTATAGCTTCTAACGGAAGCGAGAGCATCAAACAAAGAGGAGATCACCATGGTTGCCACCGAGTACGTCGAGGTCGTCCTGCCGGGCAAGGTCGAGCCGGAGGGCCTGGAGATCCGTTCGGGGCTGCCGCTCCCGGTGCCCGCCGCCGGTCAGGTCCTGGTCGGGGTGGAGGCCACCGGGGTCTCGTTCGCCGAGCAGCAGATGCGGCGCGGCCGCTACTACGACCAGCCGGCGTTCCCCTTCGTCCCCGGGTACGACCTGGTCGGTACGGTCCTGGCGGCCGGCCCCGGCGTCGGGCCCGAGCTGGTCGGCCGTCGGGTCGCCGCCATGACCAAGACCGGCGGCTGGGCGAGCCACGTCGCGCTGGACGCCGCGGACCTCGTCGAGGTGCCGGACGGCGTCGGCGCGGCGGAGGCCGAGACCGCGGTCGTCAACGGCCTGACCGCCTGGCAGATGCTGCACCGCAAGGCCCGGGTGCGGGCCGGTCAGACCGTCCTGGTCCACGGCGCCAACGGCGGGGTCGGCTCGGTGCTGGTCCAGCTGGCGCTCGGCGCCGGCGCCCGGGTGATCGGCACCGCCTCGGGCCGCCACCACGACGCCCTGCGGGCCCTCGGCGTCACGCCCGTGGACTACCGCCGCGAGGACGTCCCCGCCCGGGTCCGGGAGCTGGCCCCGGGCGGCGTGGACGCCGTGTTCGACCACGTCGGCGGCCGCGGCATCACCGACTCCTGGCGGCTGCTCGCCCCCGGCGGCACGCTCGTCTCCTACGGCAGCGCCGCCACCCGCGACGCCGAGGGCTCGAAGCAGCTGCCCGTGCTCGCGCTGCTCGGCCGGGTGTGGCTGTGGAACCTGCTGCCCAACGGGCGCCACGCCTACTTCTACAACGTCTGGGCCAGCCGCGCGTTCACCCCGAACCGGTTCCGGGCCCGCCTGCGCGCCGACCTCTCCCAGGTGTTCGCGGCCCTGCACCGGGGCGAGATCACGGCCCGGATCGCCGCCGAGCTGCCGCTGGCACGCGCCGCCGAGGCGATGCGCCTGGCGGAGTCCGGCACCGTCGCCGGGAAGGTCGTCCTCGTCCCGTAGGCACGGCCCCGCCCGATCGCCCCCAGGCATCCCCCCAGGCATCCCCCTCAGGCCACCAGACCAGGAGACCCACCGTGTTCACCACCCTCGCCGCCAGGGCCGCCGCCCTGCCCGTCGCCGTCGTCACCGGGCTCTGCGGAGGCGGCGGGCAGCAGCCCGCCGTCCGGATCGATCACCGGGCCCCGGTGATCACCCGCGACGACATCGTCATCCACGCGCCGCTGGAACGGATCTGGCGGATCCAGACGGACATCGGGGCCTGGCCGACCTGGCAGCCCGACGTCACCCGCACCGAGTGGCTGACTCCCGGCCCGCTGCGCACCGGCTCGGTGTTCCGCTGGTCGGTGCACGGCCTGAGCGACATCACCTCCACCGTCCGGGAGGTGCGCCCGCCGCACCGGATCGTCTGGGGCGGCCCGGCCCAGGGGATCACCGCCGTGCACGTCTGGACCTTCACCCCGGTCCGGGACGGCGTGCGCGTCCACACCGAGGAGTCCTGGGCCGGGGCACCGGTGGAGGCCGCCCGGCCGGAACTCCAGGCGGCGCTGGACGCCTCGCTGGACGCCTGGCTGCACCACCTCAAGGCCCGGGCCGAGGGGTGACGGGCCACCGGGGCCGGCGCCCCGGTGGCCCTCCGCGGCGCCACCGGTCAGGCCCCGCCCGGCTCCGACCGCCCCGGCGTCCGCCCGGCCGGGCGGACCAGCGCCACCGCGAGGACGGCCACGGCGGCGAGCGCGAGCAGGACCGTCCGCCCGCCGGACGCCGCGCCCGCCAGATGGACACCGAGGACGGGCAGCGCGGTGCCGAGCGCCGTCCCCAGGCTGCGGGCCATGTTGACCATGCCGCCGCCGACCGCCGAGCACTGCGGCGGGATCGCCCGCATCACCAGCGCGTTGTTGGCCGGCAGCAGCAGCCCCAGCCCGTACCCGGCGACCAGCAGCGGGCCCGCCGGCGTCGCCGCCCCCACCGGCAGCAGCGCGAGCAGCAGCAGCCCGGCGCCCGCGACGGCGGCGCCCAACCGGCAGCGGTCGACGTCCGACCAGCCCCGCGGCAGCAGCGCGCCGCCGACGGTCGCGGCGAGCGCGAAGGCGGCCGGGAGCAGGGTGATCACCAGACCGGCCCGGACCACCGGGACGCCCGCCCCGGCGAGCAGCACCGGGCCGAGCACCAGCGGGCAGAACAGCAGCAGATAGCCGATCAGCGCGACGGCCAGCCCGGGCCGCACGCCCGGGGTGTTGACCAGCCCCGGCGCCAGGATCGGCCGGGCGGCCCGCCGCTCCTGGCGGACCAGGCCGAGGGTGAGCAGCGCCGAGGCGAGCAGCAGGGCCGCCGCGGCCCACCCGGGCAGGGGCAGGCCGGACGCGGTGGAGAGGGCGAGCAGCAGCGCGGTGCTGGCTCCGGTGAGCAGCAGCAGCCCGGACAGGTCGAACCGGCCGCCCCCGGTAACGCCCCCGCCCCCACCCCCGTCGCCGTCGGCGACACCGGGGACCCACGCCCGGGCGCGGGTGCGGGGCAGCAGGAACCAGCCCGCCAGGATGCCGAACATTCCGATCGGCACATTGATCCAGAACACCCAGCGCCAGGAGGCGTGTTCGACCAGCAGCCCGCCGAGGCTGGGCCCGAGCGCCAGGCCGAGGCCCTGGGCGGCCGCCTGGATGCCCAGCGCCCGGCGCATCGCGTGGCCGGGGACGCCGCGAGCCACCAGGGCGACGCTGTTGGCCTGCATCATCGCGCCGCCGACCGCCTGCACGGCCCGGCAGGCCACCAGGATCCAGAGGCCGCCGGCGAACCCCGTGCCGAGCGAGGCCAGGGCGAAGACGGCGAAGCCGCCGAGGTACATCGTCTTGCGCCCGACCAGGTCGGAGAGCCGGCCGACCGGGGCCAGCAGGGCCACCAGCACCAGCAGATAGGCCAGCGCGACCCATTCCACCGCGGCGAAGCCGGCCCGGAAGTGCCCGCCGAGCGCGGGCAGCACCAGGGCGGTGATGCCGGCGGTGAGCTGGCCGAGGAACGCCCCGAGGCAGACGGTGCCGACGGCCAGCCAGTGGGCGTGCCGCCACCCGGCGATGCCGCGCGGCCGGGGGCGCTCGGCGAGCAGCCTGGTGGCGAGGGCGGTGGCGTTCATACGGCGAAATATATCGGACGCAGATATGTTCCTTCTACGAGCTGTTCGGTCGCCGATGGGCGTCGGCCCGGTGTCGAGACGGTACGCGACCGGAGGCCGCAGCCTCCGGCGGGCGGTCGGGGGCGGGCGGCCGGGGGTGGCCGGTCGGCGGGCGGCCGGGGGTGGCCGGTCGGCGGGCGGCCGGTCGGCGGGCGGCCGGGGGTGGGCGGCCGGCGGGCGGCCGGGGGTGGCCGGTCGGCGGGCAGCCGGAGGTGGGCGATCGACCCCTTCTCGGCAGGTGATCGGGCCGACGGCGCGGCCGCCACCAGGCGCTACGCTGTCCGCCATGCCGTCGTCACCCCCCGTTCCCGACCCCGCCGCCGCGCCTGCCGACACCCAGGCCGCCCGCGGGGTCCCGGCGGAGCTCCCCGCTCCGGCGATCGAACGCGCCCGGCGGCTGACCGACGTGGTCACCCGGCTGCGCCGCGCCCTGCGCAGCAGCATCCGCACCGAGTACCCGTGGGAGTCCCTGCCGATGGCGCAGGTCGAACTCCTCCAGACGCTCGCCGCCGCGCCGCTGCGGGTCGGCGAACTCGCCGCCCGCCAGCGGCTGGCCCCGAACACCGTCAGCGGCCTGGTCGGCAAGCTGCTGGAGGCCGGCTTCGTCGACCGCCAGGCCGATCCCGGCGACCGCCGCACCGCCCGGATCGCGCTCACCCCGGCGGGTCTGCGCCAGCTGGACGACTGGCGGCACGCCCACGAGCGCCGCATCGCCACCGCCCTCGCCACCCTGACCGCGGCCGACCGCGAGGCCGTCATGCAGGCGCTCCCCGCCCTCGACCGGCTCGCCCGCGCGCTGGCCGACCCGGGTGCGCCCGAGCAGCGGACCGGGCCCGAATAGTCGGGTGACGAGCGGGCCCGGCGGCGGCTACCGTCCGTGGATGGAGAGCCCTCGGGCGGCCGCCGCACGGATACGGATCGAGCCCTGGACGGACGCCGATCCGGCGCTGCTCCGCCAGGTCAACACCCCGGAGATGAAGCGGCACCTTGGCGGCCCGGAGACGGAGCGGCAACTCCTCCACCGGCACCGCCGCTACCTCGGCTTCGTCCCCTCCGGCGTCGGCTGCATGTACCGCATCGTGCTGCTCCCCGGCGGCGAGCCGGTCGGCACCGTCGGCTACGGCACCCGGACGTGGCAGGGCGCGACCGTCCACGAGATGGGCTGGAACGTCCTGCCCGCCCACCAGGGCCGGGGCATCGCGGTGGCCGCCACCAGGGCCGCCGTCGCCGCGGCCCGCCGCGAGGCCCGCCGCCCCCATCTGCACGCCTTCCCCGGCGTGGCCGACCCCGCCTCGAACGCCGTCTGCCGCAAGGCCGGCTTCACCCTCCTCGGCGAGACCGCCTTCGAGTTCCCGCCCGGGCGCCCCATGCGCAGCAACGACTGGCGGGTGGACCTCCGCGCGGACCCCGCCTAGCCCCGCCCGCCGGGGAGTTGACGGGTGCGGTAACGGCCGGGGGTCTCGCCGACGAGAGCGGCGAAAGCCTCGATGAAGGTCGTCGGATTGGCCCAGCCGCAGGCGAGAGCGGTCTCGGTGACGGACTTCCCCGCGGCGAGCCGGGTGAGCGCGTGGTGGACGCGGAGCTGAGTGCGCCACTGGTGGAAACTCATCCGCAGCTCCTGCCCGAAGAGCCGGCTGAGCGTGCGCTCACTCGCCCCGACCCGCGCCCCGAGCTCGGCGAGCGTCTGCTGGTTGGCCGGGTCGGCGTAGAGGATGCCGGTCAGCGCCCGGAGCCGGTCGTCGGCCGGCTCGGGCAGGTGCAGCGGCTGCTCGGGCGCCAGGGCGAGCTCGTCGACGACGACGGCGTGCAGCCGGTCGACCGCCTCCGGCGCCCGCCCGCCGGCGGCAGCCCCCTCGGCCGTGAGGGCGAGCAGGGCTTCGCGGGCGAGCCCGGAGACGCTGAGCACGGCCGGGCGCGCGGGCAGCCGGGCGGCGAGCGCGTCGACCAGGAACAGAATCCGCATGTCCGCGTTGCCGTGCGCGGTGTGGTGGTGCTCGAAGGCCGCGGGAGTCCACGCCACCCGGGTCGGCGGGGCGATCCACGTGCCCCCGACGGTGGTCACGGACAGCACGCCGGTGGCCGGATAGACCAGGTGACCGCGGTCGTGGGCATGGACGGGCAGCCGCTGCCCGTGCGCCAGGGCGATGCGGCCGCGTTCCGCGGGATCGAGATGGCGGGTTTCCCTCATAACTTGGCATCCTATCGGTGGCCCGCCACCCCGGCCCCGCCCGAGAGTGGACGGCATGACCAGCCCAGTGACCCATCAGGCCCCGGCGGCCCATCAGGCCCCAGCGACCCATCAGGCCCCAGCAGCCCATCAGGCCCCAGCGACCCATCAGGCCCCAGCGGCCCATCCGTCGGCGTCCCGGCAGCCGTCCCTCCCCGGACCGGCCGGAGCACGCGCCGTACAAGCCGCTCTCGCGTTCAGCCTGGCCGCGCTGAACCTGCGCATCGCCGTCGCGTCCCTGTCCCCCGTCCTCGCGGAGGTCGAGCACGACGAACACCTCTCGTCGTTCGGCGCCGGAGCCCTCTCGACGGTGCCGGTCGTCTGCTTCGGGGCGTTCGCGTTCCTCGCGCCCCGGCTCACCCGCCGCTTCGGCCCCCACCACCTGCTCTGGTACGCGCTGCTCGCGCTGGCCGGCGGCATCGTGCTGCGCTCCGTCCCGGGAGTGCCCGCCCTGTTCGGCGGGACCCTGATCGCCGGGGTGGCGATCGCGGTCGGCAACGTCCTCATGCCGCAGCTCATCAAGCACGACTTCGCCGGCCGCGCCGGGCTGATGCTCGGCTGCTACTCCCTGGCCCTGTCCGGCGGAGCCGCGCTCGCCGCGGGCCTGGTCGTCCCGCTGGCGTCGGCCACCGGCTGGGGCTGGCGGCCGGTGCTCGCGCTGTGGGCGGTCCCCGCCCTCCTGGCCGCTCTCGCCTGGCTTCCCGAACTGCTCGTGCCGGACCGGCGTTCCGCGAGCCGCCGGCGACCGGAGCCGGTGCAGCGGGGAGGAGCCGGTACCGCCGCACCCGGGTCGCTGTGGCGCGACCGGACCGCCTGGGCGGTGACCCTGTACATGGGTCTGCAGTCCCTCGGCTACTACGCGATCCTCTCCTGGCTGCCGACGCTCCTGCGGGACCACGGCATGAGCGACAGCGAGGCCGGCTGGATGCTCTCCTTCTCCAGCTTCCCCGGGATGGCCGCGTCCTTCGCGGCCCCCTGGCTGCAGCACCGTCTGCGCCCGGCCTTCGTCCCGCCCCTGGCGGCGTCCCTGCTGTGCGCCACCGGCTTCGTCGGCCTGCTCACGTCCCCCGTGTCGGGCGCCTACCTCTGGATGACCGCGCTCGGGCTGGGCCAGGGCCTCGCCGTCGGTCTCGCCCTCGGCTACATCGTCGCCCGCTCGCCCGACGCGCACCACACCGGCCGGCTCTCGACCATGGCCCAGGGGATCGGCTACCTCATCGCCTGCCTCGGCCCGCTCGGTCTCGGCCTGCTGCACTCCGCGAGCGGGGGATGGTCGCTGCGGGTCGCCGTGCTGCTCGCCGTGCTCGTCGCCCAGACCGTCGCGGCCTTCGGCGCGAGCCGTGACCGCCACGTCCTGGCGTCCTCCTGACGGGCCGGAGCGGCCCTCCTGACGGACCGGGCCCGGCGGGGACCACGCCGGGCGCGGTCCCCGCCGGGCTCAGAACAGCGTGCCGCCCTCCAGCTCCAGCAGCCAGCGCTTGCGGTCCACCCCGGCGGCGAAGCCGGTGAGGGAGCCGCTGGCCCCGATCACGCGGTGGCAGGGCCGGACGATCAGCAGCGGGTTGGCCCCCACGGCGCCGCCCACCGCGCGGACCGCGTTCGGCGAGGCACCGGCCAGCTCGGCGAGCCGGCCGTAGGTGACCGTCTCGCCGTACGGGATGTCGTCCAGCGCCGCCCAGACGCTGCGGCGGAAGTCGGTCCCGACCGGGGCCAGCGGGAGGTCGAAGGCGGTGCGCTCACCGGCGAAGTAGGCGGTGAGCTGGGCGACCGGCTCGACCAGCGCGTCCGGGTCGTGGACCCAGTGGTCGGCGGGCTCGGCGAGCGCGTACTTCTGGCCGGGGGCGGTGACGGTGGCCAGCGCGGCCGGTCCGCCGTCCGTCGGCAGGACGCCGCTGAGCAGCAGCCGGCCGAACGGGCTCTCCATGAAGGTGAAGACGGTGGTGCTCATGCTCGGGTGTTCTCCGTTCCAGTGCTGAGGTCACTCGCGGCGCCCGCCCAGAGCCGGTGGACGGCGTAGGAGCGCCAGGGGGCCCAGGCCTCGGCGGCGCGGTCGGCGGATCTCGGGTCGCCGGGGGCGCCGAGCCGGACGAGGCCGTGGCGCACGCCGACGTCGCTCGGCAGGAAGACGTCCGGGTCGGCGAGGGCCCGCATCCGCAGGTAGCCGACGGTCCAGGGGCCGATGCCGGGGAGGGCGAGCAGCTGCGCCGCCGCCTCCTCCCGGTCGACGCCGCCGTCCAGCCGGACGACGCCCTCGGCCAGCGCCGCGCAGAGACCGGTGAGCGCCCGGCGGCGGGCGGCCGGCATCGCGAAGTCCTCGGGGTCGGCCACCGCCAGGGCGGCCGCGGTCGGGAAGAGCAGCCGCAGCCCGCCGTTCGGCTCCGGCAGGACGGCGCCGTACTTCTCGGCGAGCCGCCCGGCCAGGGTGCGGGCCGCGCCGACGGTGATCTGCTGGCCGAGGACGGCGCGGACCGCCAGCTCGTGCGGGTCGACGTGACCGGGCGAGCGCAGCCCGGGGCGGGCGCGGACCAGCGCGCCGAGCACCGGGTCGGTGCCGAGCCGGCCGTCCACCGCGTCCGGGTCGGCGTCCAGGTCGAACAGGATCCGCAGCCGCTGGACGGCGGTCGGCAGGTCCCGCAGGTCGGTCAGGAAGAGGCGGCAGTCCAGCCAGCCGCGGGTCCGGGGTTCGTCGGCCGCCAGCCCGTCCACCTCGGCGATGCCGTGGCCGTACGGAAGCGTGAGGGTGCGGCGGTAGGTGCGCAGGCCCGGGCGCGGGCCGGGGACCACCTCCTCCACCCCGGGCACGGCGCGCAGGGCCAGGAAGCCGATCAGGTGGTCGCTGTCCAGCGCGCCCCGGTAGGCCAGCCGTAGGGTGAGCCCGCCGGCCGGGGTCGCGGTGCGCCGCCCCGCCGCGACCTCGGCGCGCAGCCCGCTGGGGGTGCGGTCGTAGACCTCGCGGACGGTGTCGTTGAACTGCCGGACGGAGGCGAACCCGGCCGCGAAGGCGATCTCGGTGACCGGCAGCTCGGTGGTCTGCAGCAGCAGCCGGGCGGTCTGGGCGCGCCGGGCGCGGGCCAGCGCGATCGGCCCGGCGCCGAGTTCGGCGGTGAGCTGGCGCTGGAGCTGGCGGGAGCTGTAGCCGAGGCGGTGGGCCAGACCGGCGACGCCCTCCCGGTCCACGATGCCGTCGCCGATCAGCCGCATCGCCCGGCCGACCAGGTCGGCGCGGTGGTTCCACTCGGGCGAGCCGGGCACCGCGTCGGGGCGGCAGCGCCGGCAGGCGCGGAAGCCCGCGCCCTGGGCGGCGGCGGCGCTGGGGTAGAAGGTGCAGTTGACGCGCTTGGGGGTCACGGCGGGGCAGCTCGGCCGGCAGTAGATGCCGGTCGAGGTGACGGCCGTGAAGAAGACGCCGTCGAAGCGGGAGTCCCTGCTGTCCACGGCTCGGTACCGGATGTCGTCGTCAATCACGCTGTCCAGTCTGCGGCACTCGGCGGGGTGGGACTGGCGGGAATCGGACATGGGCGTGCGGGTCCGCCGGAGCGGCTTTCCGGCCGCTCGCCCGCGCCGGGAAAACCACGAGCCGGGCGGCCGGGCCCGCGGCTACCCTGGCCGGGCCGGGCACCCGATCCGCCCGACCGACTGACCCTTTTCTCCCCGCGACAAGGAGCCTCCCGTGACCGAGCAGCCGTACACCGGCCCGGACGACCCCCGGGTCACCGCGTTGCGGGTGGAGCAGTTCGCCTTCCCCGGGCCGCTGCGCGACCGGCTGGTCGCGGCCGTCGTCAGCGGCGCCAAGACCAGCACCACCAGCCTGCTCGCCGAGTACGAGCACGAGCGCGAACCGCTGCCGAGGGTGGGCGTCCGCTCGGCGGTGATCGACTCGGACGGCCGGGCGGTGGCGGTGACCGAGACCACGGACGTCCGGGTCGTCCCGCTCGCGGAGGTCGACCTGCGGCACGCCGTGGACGAGGGCGAGGGCTTCACCACGGTGGCCGCGTGGCGTGCGGGCCACGAGGACTACTGGCACAGCGAGGAGCTGCGGGCGGCGCTGGGCGATCCCGGCTTCACCGTCGACGACTCCACTCCCGTGGTGCTGGAGCGGTTCCGCGTGGTGGCCGACCTCCTGCGCTGACGGAGCTCCGACCGGCCGTCGACGCCGGCCGCTCGGGGCCGCCTCGCCCCGCACACCGCCCGCCGCCCGCTACGCCGCCGGGCCGCCGTCGCCCGTCAGCCGCCGCACGGCCCGGTCGAGCCTGTCCCGCCGGGCCCGCGGGGTGAGCGCCTGGAGCAGCGGGAGCACGAGCCGGTAGCGCGCCGTCCGGTCGAGCGCCTCGAACGCCCGCCGGGCCCGCGGGTCCGCCTCCAGCGCCGCCGCCAGCTCCGGCGGCACCGTCGCGGCCCGCTGCGAGGCGTAGGCCGCCGCCCACCGGCCGTCCGCCTGGGCGCGGCGCACCTCGGCGAGCCCGGGCTCGCGCATCCGGCCCTCGGCCGTCAGGACCGCCACCCGGTCGACGTTCACCTGCGACCAGAGGCTCCTGGGCCGGCGCGGTACGTACTTCTGCAGGTAGTACCGCTCGTCGAGCGCGCGGCGCTGCCCGGAGATCCAGCCGTAGCAGAGCCCGATGTCGACCAGTTCGTCGTCGGTGACCGACGCGATGCCGGACTTCCGCCTGGCCATCCTGATCCACACGCCTTCGTGGCGCGGGTGGTTGGCGGCCAGCCAGTCCTCGAAGGCCCGGGCGTCCGCGAAGGCGAGGACCTCCACCCCGTCGATCTCGTCCACGCGGTCGAGCGTAGCGGCGCGCGCCCGGCGGGGCGACGGGCCGCCGTAGCGCGCCCGCCGTCCCGCCGGTCCGCCGTCACCGCTTGACGACGCCCCGGGCGCGCACCGACTTGGTGATGGTCTTCCACTTCTTCAGCCGGGCCGAGGCCAGCCGGGCGTCCGAACGGGAGGCGATCCACTCGCTCTCGCGCTGGAGCTTGAGGTAGCTGTCCATCCGCCGCTGCGGGAGCGTGCCGTCCTCCAGCGCGGCCCGCACCGCGCAACCGGGCTCGGTGTGGTGGCCGCAGTCGTGGAAGCGGCAGCCCTCGGCCAGCTCCTCGATGTCGGAGAAGGCCATCGCCACGCCCTCGCCGCCGTAGAGGCCGACCTCGCGCAGGCCGGGCGTGTCGATCAGCACGCCGCCGCCGGGCAGCGGGATCAGCTCACGGGTGGTCGTGGTGTGACGGCCCTTCTGGTCGACCGCGCGGGCCTGCTGAACGGTCATCACCTCGGCACCGGCCAGCACGTTGGTGAGCGTGGACTTGCCGACGCCGGACTGGCCGATCACGGCGGTGGTGCCGGGCGTGCAGGCGCGCAGCACGTCCACCCCCTCGCCGGTCTCGGCGCTGACCACCAGCACCGTGACGCCGGGGGCGATGGCCTCGACGTCGGCCCGGATGAAGTCGGCGTCGTCCACCAGGTCGGCCTTGGTGAGGACGACCACCGGATCGGCGCCGGACTCCCAGGCCAGGGCCAGGAAGCGCTCGATCCGGCCCAGGTCGGGCTCGGCGGCGAGCGAGGCGGCGATCAGGACGGTGTCGACGTTGGCCGCCAGCACCTGGCCGTCCGAACGCTTGCCGGCCACCTTGCGGATGATCGCGGTGGAGCGCGGCAGCAGCGCCGCGACGGCCGGCATCGGCTGGGCCGCGAGGTCCACGGCCGCCCAGTCGCCGGTGCAGGGGCAGTTGATCATGTCGACGTCGCCGACCGACCGGGTGTCGGCCCGGACGGTGCGCGGCTCGCCGGTCGACGGGTCGGCCAGGACGACGTCGCACTGGCCGCGGTCCACCCGGACGATCCGGGCGGGTGTCAGCCCGGCCTCGGCGAGCGGGGCGAAGAGCTCCGCGGACTCGGCCGTCCAGCCGTAGTCGGTCAGCGGGACATCGCAGGAGTCGGAATCGGAGGAGAGGAGGGACGAAACGGAGGCAGCGTTGAACAACGCAGTGGGCCCTTCGGGAGGAGAGTGATCCCGCCGGGCTACGGCTGCGCGCGCGAAGGCGGCGTCAGCCGGCGGCCGGGAGGGAGAGGTGGTGGGTGCGAGCGCTGCCCAGGGCAGCCGTGACGGCAAAGACGGTCACAAGGCTCACCTCGTCTCTTCTCCGTGGACCGGTACAGCGGTCCCCTCAAACCGAACTGGTCACACCGTAGCGGCCGTCTCCGGAGCTGCCAACCGGTTTTTCACCTGCGCCGATCCGGTCGCCGACGATCCGGTCGCCGCCGGCCGGCGCCGCGCCGAGCGCCCGGCGCCGCGGCGCGTCAGCGCTGGTCCCACGGCGGCCGCGGCGGGTGGCTGGGCAGCGTGCGCTCGGGCGGCGGCGCGGTCGGCCGGTCGCTGTCCGGCGGCGGCGGGGTCGGCCGGTGGTGCGGACCGCTCCGGCTGGTGAGCCGGGCCCGGACGTTGTCGGCGGCGAGCACGTCGGCCCAGCGCTCGGGGTACTCGGAGGGCACGTCGACGTCCTCCCCCTCCTCGGCGTGCTCCTCCTCGGCCCCCTCGGCGAGGCCGAGCTCGCGCGCCCGCCGGGCGCGCTCGGCGGCGCGCCGGGCGGCCACCTCGCGGACCACGGCGGCGGCGGCCTCCTCCTGCGCGCGCTCGTTCTCGGCGCGGGCGTCGGCGGTCTCCAGGGTCGGCCAGCGGCGGTCTATGGCGGCGTTCATCGCGGCGCCGATCAGCACCGCGAGCGCGACCACGAAGATCCAGAGCAGCACGGCCACCGGCGCGGCCAGCGAGCCGTACACCGAGGGGCCCTCGACCGAGCTGACCAGGTACAGCCGCAGTCCGACGCTGCAGAAGACCAGCACCACCAGCGCGACCAGCGCGCCCGGGATGTCCTCCCGCCAGGGCGTCGAGACGGGTACGGCCAGGTGGTACAGGGTGGTCAGGAAGACGATCAGCAACAGGATCGCGACCGGCCAGTAGAGCGCGTTGACCACGGTCGCGAGGTCCTGGACGGTGTTCTGCACCAGCCCGGGCCCGACCAGCAGCAGCGGCAGGACCAGGGAGCCGATCACCAGGGCGCCGAGGTAGAGGCCGAGCGACATCAGCCGGGTCTTGACGATGCCGCGCTTCCCGTCGAGCCCGTACATCACGGTGATGGTGTCGATGAAGATGTACAGCGCCCGGGACCCGGACCAGAGCGAGAGCAGGAAGCCGATCGAGACCAGGTCCGGGCGGGTGTGCTTGAAGACCTCGTCCAGCAGCGGGATCACCACGTCCTGGATGGACGAGTCCGAGAGGACCGTCCCGGAGGCCTTGAGGATGTCCTGCTTCAGCTTGTCGATCGTGCCCGCGCCGAGGAGGTCGTCCAGGTAGCCGAGGGTGCCGGCCAGGCAGAGCAGCAGCGGCGGGATGGACAGCAGGGTGAAGAACGCCGCCTCCGCCGCGAGCCCGGTGACCCGGTACTCGACGCAGGTGTTGGTGGTGTCCCTGACCAGCGCCCAGGCCGTCGTGCGCCAGGTGGCCTTGGCCGCCCGTCGGGAGCCCTTGCCCCGACGACGGGAGGGCCGCTCCGGGTTCGGTCTCGTCGTTTCGCCTGCTGCTTGCACAGGGCTAACGGTATCGGGCCGGGGCAGGTCCGCTGATCTCCCGTGTCGCGGGCCGTTCGACGGGGGTCCGATCCGGGGAGCGGGGGGAACGCCCCAGCATCTCGGTATGCGAAACCTTTGCGTCCATCATTCGGACGTTAGTGGACCTCGCGTCGTGCTCCGTGCGAATCTCTTGCCATGCCTAGCGCCGGAACCACCCTAGTAGGTCGACTCCACGTCGATCTCCTTCGCGTGTCCAGCGCCATCTGTCCGGTGATCTGAGCCCCACCCCGCCGCCACCCACCGCACCCGGCGCCACCACCCCGCCATCCCCGCCGACGCGGATGCGCAGGCGCCCGCCCGGCCACGGTCACTGCTCTCCCGGCCTTGAGAAACCCGCAGGTCACAGCAGCAGCGCCCGGCCGAGCACGCCCAGCGACCGATCCGGCGTCAGAGCCACCTGCCCCGAAGGACTTCACCATGGCCACCACCCCCGAGACCGCCGAGCCGACGGCCGATCGCGCCGAGGCACGCCGCCCCGCCGCGCCTCGCAAGGTGACCCGCCACCGCGGTGAGGGCCAGTGGGGCATGGGCCACTTCACTCCTCTGAACGCCAACGAGCAGTTCAAGAAGGATGACGACGGTCTCAATGTGCGGACACGTATTGAGACGATCTACTCGCAGCGCGGCTTCGACTCGATCGACCCCGCCGACCTGCGCGGCCGGATGCGCTGGTGGGGCCTCTACACCCAGCGCAAGGAAGGCATCGACGGCGGCAAGACCGCGATCCTGGACCCGCACGAGCTGGACGCCGAGTACTTCATGCTCCGCGTCCGCATCGACGGCGGCCGGCTGACCGTCGCCCAGCTCAAGGCGATCGCCGAGGTCTCCGAGCTCTACGGCCGGAACACCGCCGACCTGACCGACCGGCAGAACGTCCAGTACCACTGGATCCGGATCGAGGACGTCCCCGCGATCTGGCAGAAGTTGGAGGCCGTCGGCCTGTCCACCACCGAGGCCTGCGGCGACACCCCGCGCGTCATCCTCGGCTCCCCGGTGGCCGGCATCGCCGAGGACGAGATCATCGACGGCACCTCCGCCATCGAGGAGATCCAGCGCCGCTTCATCGGCAACAAGGACTTCTCCAACCTGCCGCGCAAGTTCAAGTCCGCCGTCTCCGGCTCCCCGCTGCTGGACGTCGCGCACGAGATCAACGACATCGCCTTCGTCGGCGTCGAGCACCCCGAGCACGGCCCCGGCTTCGACCTCTGGGTCGGCGGCGGCCTCTCCACCAACCCCAAGCTCGGCGTCCGCCTGGGCGCCTGGGTCCCGCTCGACGAGGTCGCGGACGTCTACGGCGGCGTCATCGGCATCTTCCGCGACTACGGCTACCGCCGGCTGCGCAACCGCGCCCGGCTGAAGTTCCTGGTCGCCGACTGGGGCGTGGAGAAGTTCCGCCAGGTCCTGGAGGACGAGTACCTCAAGTACCAGCTGGTGGACGGCCCCGCGCCGAAGGAGCCCGCCGGCCGCTGGCGCGACCACGTCGGCGTGCACCGGCAGAAGGACGGCAACTACTACGTCGGCTTCGCGCCGCGGGTCGGCCGGGTCGACGGCGCCCTGCTCGGGCGGATCGCCGACCTCGCCGCCGCCCACGGCAGCGACCGGCTGCGCACCACCGCCGAGCAGAAGATGCTCGTCCTCGACATCGCCGAGGACCGGGTCGAGTCGCTGGTGGCCGGCCTGGAGGCGCTGGACCTGCGGGTCACCCCCTCGCCCTTCCGCCGCGGCACCATGGCCTGCACCGGCATCGAGTACTGCAAGCTCGCCATCGTCGAGACCAAGGAGCGCGGCCGCACGCTCATCGACGAGCTGGAGAAGCGCCTGCCGGACTTCGAGGAGCCGCTGACCATCAACATCAACGGCTGCCCGAACGCCTGCGCCCGCATCCAGGTCGCCGACATCGGCCTCAAGGGCCAGCTGGTGACCGACACCGACGGCCGGCAGGTCGAGGGCTACCAGGTGCACCTGGGCGGCGCGCTCGGCCTGGAGGCCGGCTTCGGCCGCAAGGTCCGCGGCCTCAAGGTCACCAAGGACGGCCTGCCGGACTACGTCGAGCGGGTGCTGACGCGCTACCAGGCCGACCGCGCCGAGGGCGAGCGCTTCGCCCAGTGGGCCGCCCGCGCCAGCGA
Organism: Kitasatospora sp. NPDC001603; assembly: GCF_040298365.1. NCBI lineage: Bacteria > Bacillati > Actinomycetota > Actinomycetes > Kitasatosporales > Streptomycetaceae > Kitasatospora > Kitasatospora sp. NPDC001603. The sequence continues at coordinate 68,039 of NZ_JBEPAA010000014.1, read as the reverse complement.
GGAGCAGCTGTCATGAGTGAGCGCAGCGAGCGAATCATGGGGCAGGGGCGTGTCTCGCGAAGCGGACGCCGAGCGCAGCGAG
>NZ_JBEPAA010000014.1:0-67858 GCF_040298365.1 Kitasatospora sp. NPDC001603 | reverse complement strand
GGTGGGCAATGAGTGAGCGCAGCGAGCGAATCATGGGGCAGGGGCGTGTCTCGCGAAGCGGACGCCGAGCGCAGCGAGGTGGGCAATGAGTGAGCGCAGCGAGCGAATCATGGGGCAGGGGCGTGTCTCGCGAAGCGGACGCCGAGCGCAGCGAGGTGGGCAATGAGTGAGCGGGCGGCACCGTTCTTCTGCCCGTACTGCGGCGACGAGGACCTGCGCCCCTCCGAGGCCGGGCACGGCGCCTGGGAGTGCCACGGCTGCCGCCGGGCCTTCCAGTTGAAGTTCCTCGGCCTGCTCTCGGCACCCGACAGGACCACGGCGACCGACGGGGGTACGTCACATGACCGGCACGACGACTGACTACGAGGCGATCGCGACCGCCGCCGGCCGCGAGCTGGAGGAGGCGACCCCCCAGGAGATCCTGGCCTGGGCCGTCGACACCTTCGGCGCGCGGTTCTGCGTCACCTCCTCGATGGAGGACGCGGTCGTCGCCCACCTCGCCTCCTCGGTCCTCCCCGGCGTGGACGTGGTCTTCCTGGACACCGGCTACCACTTCCCCGAGACCATCGGGACCAGGGACGCGGTGGCCGCGGTGATGCCGGTCAACCTCATCACCCTCAAGCCGCTGCAGACGGTCGCCGAGCAGGACGCCCAGTACGGGCCCGCCCTGCACGACCGGGACCCGGACCTCTGCTGCTCGCTGCGCAAGGTCGAACCGCTGAACCGCGGCCTCGGCGGCTACGACGCCTGGGCCACCGGGCTGCGCCGCGACGAGTCGCCCACCCGGGCCGGCACCCCGGTGGTCGCCTGGGACGCCAAGCGCCGCAAGGTCAAGATCGCCCCGATCGCCCGCTGGACGCAGGAGGACGTGGACGCCTACGTCAACGCCAACGGCGTCCTGCTCAACCCGCTGCTGTGGGAGGGCTACACGTCGGTCGGCTGCTCGCCGCTGTCGTGCACCCGCAAGCCCGAGGAGGGCGAGGACGCCAGGGCCGGCCGCTGGTCCGGCTCCGGCAAGACCGAGTGCGGCATCCACCTCTGAACGAGCCACCGCCCCACCACCGATCCACCGTCACCACCCGTCTGGAGAACCCACCGTGAGCACAGCCACCACCCTGGCCGCCGACGGAGCCGCGGAGGCGGCCCCCGCGGCCGCCCCCTGCGAGCGCGGCGCCACCGTGTGGCTGACCGGGCTCCCGAGTGCGGGCAAGACCACGCTCGCCTTCGCCCTGGCCGAGCGGCTGCGGGCCGAGGGCCACAGGGTCGAGGTCCTGGACGGCGACGAGATCCGCGAGTTCCTCTCCAAGGGCCTCGGCTTCACCCGGGAGGACCGGCACACCAACGTCACCCGGATCGGCTTCGTCGCCGAGAAGCTCGCCGCCAACGGCGTCAAGGTGCTCGCCCCGGTGATCGCCCCCTACGCGGACTCCCGGGCGGCGGTCCGCGAGCGGCACGCCGCCCACGGCACCGGCTTCCTGGAGATCCACGTCGCCACCCCCGTCGAGCTCTGCGCCGAGCGCGACGTCAAGGGCCTGTACGCCAAGCAGGCGGCCGGCGAGCTCTCCGGCCTGACCGGCGTCGACGACCCGTACGAGGCCCCCGTGGACCCGGAGCTGCGGCTCCAGACCCAGGGCCGCGAGGTGGCCGAGAGCGCCGCCGAACTCCACGCCTTCCTGACCGAGAGGGGTCTCGCGTGACCACCGCGACCGACAGCCTGGTCCACACCGACGAGAGCGGCTTCGCGCTGTCCCACCTGGACGCGCTGGAGGCCGAGTCGGTGCACATCTTCCGCGAGGTCGCGGGGGAGTTCGAGCGCCCGGTGATCCTGTTCTCCGGCGGCAAGGACTCCATCGTCATGCTGCACCTGGCGCTCAAGGCCTTCTGGCCGGCCGCCGTCCCGTTCTCGCTGCTGCACGTCGACACCGGCCACAACTTCCCCGAGGTCATCGAGTACCGCGACCGGGTGGCGGCCGAGCACAACCTGCGCCTGCACGTCGCCCACGTCCAGGACTTCATCGACGACGGCCGGCTGCGCGAGCGCCCCGACGGCACCCGCAACCCGCTGCAGACCGTCCCGCTGCTGGACGCCATCGAGCGCAACCGCTTCGACGCCGTCTTCGGCGGCGGCCGCCGCGACGAGGAGAAGGCCCGCGCCAAGGAGCGCGTCTTCTCCCTGCGCGACGAGTTCGGCGCCTGGGACCCGCGCCGCCAGCGCCCCGAGCTCTGGTCGCTGTACAACGGCCGGCACGCGGTCGGCGAGCACGTGCGCGTCTTCCCGCTCTCCAACTGGACCGAGCTGGACGTCTGGCAGTACATCGAGCGCGAGGGCATCGAGCTCCCGGAGATCTACTACGCGCACGAGCGCGACGTCTTCTCCCGCAGCGGCATGTGGCTGACCGCGGGCGAGTGGGGCGGCCCCAAGGAGCACGAGCCGGTCGAGCGGCGCCTGATCCGCTACCGCACGGTCGGCGACATGTCCTGCACCGGCGCCGTCGACTCCGACGCCGCCGACATCGGGGCCGTGATCGCCGAGATCGCCGCCAGCCGCCTCACCGAACGCGGCGCCACCCGGGCCGACGACAAGCTTTCCGAGGCCGCGATGGAAGACCGCAAGCGCGAGGGATACTTCTAAATGAGCACCACCACCCGGACCAGCGCCACCGCCCTGCTGCGCTTCGCCACCGCCGGCTCCGTCGACGACGGCAAGTCCACCCTGGTCGGCCGGCTGCTGCACGACTCCAAGTCGGTGCTCGCCGACCAGCTGGAGGCCGTCGAGCGCGCCTCCCTGAGCCGCGGCCAGGAAGCGCCCGACCTCGCACTGCTCACCGACGGCCTGCGCGCCGAGCGCGAGCAGGGCATCACCATCGACGTCGCGTACCGCTACTTCGCCACCCCCCGCCGGCGGTTCATCCTCGCCGACACCCCCGGGCACGTGCAGTACACCCGCAACATGGTGACCGGCGCCTCCACCGCCGAACTCGCCGTCGTCCTGGTCGACGCCCGCAACGGCGTGGTCGAGCAGACCCGCCGGCACGCCGCCGTCGCCGCGCTGCTGCGGGTGCCGCACGTGGTGCTGGCCGTCAACAAGATGGACCTCGTCGAGTACGCGGAGCCCGTCTTCGCCGCCATCGCCGAGGAGTTCACCGCCTACGCCGCCTCGCTCGGCGTCCGGGACGTGGTCGCGGTCCCGATCTCCGCCCTCGCCGGGGACAACGTGGTCGAGCCGTCCGCCCACATGGACTGGTACGGCGGCCCGACCCTGCTGGAGCACCTGGAGACGGTGCCGGTCGGCAGCGACCCGAGCGTCGAGCCGGCCCGCTTCCCGGTCCAGTACGTGATCCGCCCGCAGAGCGACGAGCACCCCGACTACCGCGGCTACGCGGGCCAGTTGGCCTCCGGCGTGCTGCGGGTCGGCGACCCGGTGACGGTGCTGCCCTCGGGCCACACCACCACCGTCGCCGGCATCGACGCGCTCGGCGCGGAGACCGACCTCGCCTGGGCCCCCCAGTCGGTGACCGTCCGCCTCGCCGACGACATCGACGTCTCCCGCGGCGACCTGATCGCGGCCGGCCCGGTCCCGGTGCCCACCAAGGACATCGAGGCCACCGTCAGCCACCTCAGCGAGCGCCCGCTGCGCGCCGGTGACAAGGTGCTGCTCAAGCACACCACCCGCACCGTGCGCGCGCTGGTCAAGGCGATCTCCTACCGCATCGACATCGACAGCCTCGAACAGCGCTCCGGCGCCCAGGGGCTGGAGGTCAACGACATCGGCCACGTGGTGCTGCGCACCGCCGAGCCGCTGGCCCTCGACGACTACCGCGTGAACCGCCGGACCGGTTCGTTCCTGCTGATCGACCCGGCCGACGGCACCACCCTCACCGCCGGCATGGCGGGCGAGGCCTTCGACACCGTGCGCCCCGACGCGTCCGGCGCACCCGACGAGGAGGACTGGGTCTGATGCCCCGCGAGGCGTTCTCGGGCATGGACAAGGAAGGCGGCCGCATCGGCAGCGGCGTCCTCGGCAGCGGCCAGGGCGGCCTGACCCGATGTGCGGGCCGACAGGGCTGACCGGAGCCCTGTCACCGGGCCGGCCGCTGTCCCACCCCACAGCTGGTGCAGCGCACCGACCCGGCTTGCCCGGCATCCCCAGATGCCGCGAGCACGACCCGACCCTTCCCGCCCGGGACCGTCCCCGCGACGGTCCGCCCGTGAACAGGACTTCGCCCATGGCACCGAACCACGCACTCGCGCCCGCCACCCTCCCCGATCGGCCCACACACCCGGCCGCCGACCGGATCAGACGCTCCGCCGCGGCCGCCGTCGCCGGCCTCACCGCGGTGGCGCTGCTCTCCGCCTGCGGCTACGGCTCGAAGAGCGAGGACGACAAGCCCGCCGCGGCGGCCGCCGCGGGCGGTTCCGCCTCCGGTGCGAAGCTCTCCGCCGACACGGTCAAGATCGGCTACTTCGCCAACCTGACCCACGGCACCCCGCTGGTCGGGCTCCAGGAGGGCCTCTTCCAGAAGGAGCTCGGGGCCACCCAGATCAAGACCCAGGTCTTCAACGCGGGTCCGGCCGAGATCGAGGCGCTGAACGCCGGCTCCATCGACATCGGCTGGATCGGCCCCTCCCCCGCGATCAACGGCTACAGCCAGTCCAACGGCGAGTCGCTGAAGATCATCAGCGGTTCGGCCTCCGGCGGCGTCAAGCTGGTGGTCAACCCCGAGAAGGTCCAGAGCCTGGACGACCTCAAGGGCAAGAAGATCGCCACCCCGCAGCGCGGCAACACCCAGGACGTGGCGCTGCTCAACTACCTGGCGGGCAAGGGGCTGAAGGTCAACCCCGACACCGGCGCCGGCGACGTCTCGGTGGTGCGGACCGACAACAAGGTCACCCCGGACGCCTACAGCTCCGGCTCGATCGACGGCGCCTGGGTGCCCGAGCCGACCGCGTCCAAGCTGGTCACCCTCGGTGCGAAGGTCCTGCTCAACGAGAAGGACGTCTGGCCGGACAAGAAGTTCGTGATCACCAACATCATCGTCTCGCAGAAGTTCCTCAAGGAGCACGCCGACGTGGTGGAGGCCGTGCTGCGCGGCTCGGTGAACACCAACACCTTCATCAAGGCCAACTCCGACAAGGCCAAGGCCGACGCCAACGCCGCCATCAAGAAGGAGGCCGGCAACGCCCTGCCGGCCGAGATCCTCGACCCGGCCTGGGCCGACATCGACTTCCTGGACGACCCGCTGGCCGGCACCCTGCAGGCCGAGGCCGACCACGCCGTCACCGCCGGCCTGCTCAAGAAGCCGAACCTGGCCGGGATCTACGACCTGACGCTGCTCAACAAGGTGCTCAAGGAGAAGGGCCAGGCTCCCGTGGCGGACGCCGGGCTCGGCGCCAAGTAGCACCGCGCGGCACCCGCGCCACCCACGGCGCACGGAAGCCCCGCCGCACCCAAGCCCCGAGGTCCGGTTCCCCGCCCGCCCGGTCGATGCCCGATCGATGCCCCCAAAGCACACGGGACGGGCGGGGCCGGACCCCGGCCCCGATTCCTTCGCCACCCGCCCTCCTCGCCCGCCGACCGGCAGGAGGGGCCCATGACCGCCCCCGGCCCCCGGCCGGGAGCTGCCCCCAGATGCAGGAGGTGCCCGGATGACCCCGGCACTGACCACCTCGGACGACGCCGTCGGCGTCGACACCCGCGGCGGCTCGCCCGCCGTCCGGATCTCGCACGTGCACAAGTCCTTCGGCCGCCCGGGTGCCGCCACGCACGTCCTGGACGACATCACGCTCGATGTCGCGCCCGGCGAGTTCGTCACGCTGCTCGGCGCCTCGGGCTGCGGAAAGTCCACCCTGCTCAACCTGGTCGCCGGCCTCGACAAGCCCACCGCGGGCTCGATCGAGGTGACCGGCGGACGCCCCGCGCTGATGTTCCAGGAGCACGCGCTGTTCCCCTGGCTCACCGCCGGCAGGAACATCGAACTCGCGCTCAAGCTCGCCGGCGTGCCCCGCCCCGAGCGCCGCCCCGAGGCCGAGCGGCTGCTCGAACTCGTCCGGCTGGGCGGCTCCTACGGCAAGCGCGTGCACGAGCTCTCCGGCGGCATGCGCCAGCGCGTCGCACTGGCCCGCGCGCTCGCCCAGGGCGCCTCGGTCCTGCTGATGGACGAGCCGTTCGCCGCGCTCGACGCCATCACCCGGGACGTGCTGCACGACGAGATCACCCGGATCTGGGCCGAGCACAAGCTCTCCGTCCTGTTCGTCACGCACAACGTGCGGGAGGCCGTCCGGCTCGCCCAGCGCGTGGTGCTGCTCTCCTCGCGCCCCGGCCGGGTCGCCCGCGAGTGGCGGATCGACCTGCCGCAGCCGCGCCGGATCGAGTCCGCCGGCGTCGCCGACCTGTCCATCGAGATCACCGAAGAACTGCGTGGGGAGATCCGCCGCCATGGCCAGCACTGACAGCACCACCACCCTGGCCAAGGACCGGCCGGCGGACATCGCCGACGTCGGCGCCGGCCTGGACGCGCTGGACGCCGTCCAGGTGCGGCGCGTGCCGCTCGGCGAGATCCTGCGGACGAAGGCGCTGCCGCCGCTGCTCGGGCTGCTGCTCGTGCTGGCGCTCTGGCAGGGCGCCTACAGCCTCGAACTGACCTCCTCCTACAAGCTGCCCAGCCCGGCCGACGTCTGGCGCTCGCTGGTCGAGCTCTGGGAGGCCGGGACGCTGTTCAGCATCATCTGGACAAGCGTCTGGCGCGGTATCTCCGGCTTCCTGATCGCGGTCGTGATCGGCACCCCGATCGGTCTGCTGGTCGCCCGGGTCAAGCCGGTCCGGGCCGCGCTCGGGCCGGTGCTCTCCGGCCTGCAGTCGCTGCCCTCGGTCGCCTGGGTGCCCGCCGCCGTCATCTGGCTCGGCATCAACGACTCGATGATGTACGCCGTCATCCTGCTCGGCGCCGTCCCCTCCATCGCCAACGGCCTGGTGGCCGGCATCGACCAGGTGCCGCCGCTGTTCCTCCGGGCCGGCCGCACCCTGGGCGCCACCGGCCTGTCGAACGCCCGCCACATCCTGCTGCCGGCCGCCCTCCCCGGCTACCTGGCCGGCCTCAAGCAGGGCTGGGCGTTCTCCTGGCGCTCGCTGATGGCCGCCGAACTCGTCGCCTCCTCCCCCGACCTGGGCCTGGGCCTGGGCCGGTTCCTGGAGAACCAGCGGGAGTCGGCCAGCATGTCCGGCGTCCTCCTCGGCATCATCCTCGTCCTGTTCGTCGGCATCGCCATCGACCTCCTGCTCTTCGCCCCGCTGGAGCGCCGGGTGCTGCGCAACCGGGGCCTGGTGGGCACGGCCCGCTGACCATCGAGGCTCCTGTGATCATGTCTGCACCGGATCGACCGCTCCTGCTGATCGCCCACGGCAGCCGCGACCCCCGCCACGCCGCGACCGTGGCGGGGGTGGTCGAGCAGGTCCGGGCGCTGCGCCCCGGGCTGGAGGTCGCCACCGCGTACCTGGACCACTGCGCGCCGCGGATCCCGCAGGTGGCCGGCCGGCTGCCGGCGGCCGTGGCCGTTCCGCTGCTGCTGAACCGGGCCTTCCACGCCAAGCACGACATCCCCGCCGCCCTGCGCGCCGCCGGCGCCGACCTGCCGGTCGCGGACGTGCTGGGCCCGGCGCGACCGCGCGTCGCGGACGCGGCGCCGGCGACCGGGCCGCTCCCCGTCCCCTCCCCACTGCTGCTCGCCGCGCTGGACCGCCGCCTCGCCGGGGCCGGGCTGGCCGTCGGCTCCCCCACCGTCCGCGCCCGCACCGGTGTCGTGCTGGCCGCGGCCGGCTCCTCCGACCCGGCCGCCGACGCCGCCACCCGGGCGGTGGCCGCCGAGTGGCGCCGGACCCGCGGCTGGGCCGGCATCGAGGTCGCGTACGCCTCCGCCGGCGGTCCGCGCGTCCCCGCCGCCGCCGCCGAGCTGCGGGCGGCCGGGGCCCGCCGGGTGGCCGTCGCGCCCTACCTGCTCGCCCCGGGTCTGCTGCCGGACCGGATCGCGGACGCCGCGGCCGAGGCGGAGGCGGACGTCCTCGCCGAGGTCCTCGGCGCCGCCCCCGAGATCGCCCGCCTGGTGCTCAGGCGCTACCTCGGGGCCTGCCGCGAGGCCGTCGCCGCACCGGCGCTCAGCGCCAGCGCCTGAGCGTCCCGGCCGGAGCCGGCCGGGACGCCCCGGACCGCGCCCCCGCCGGCGCACGCGAACGGCCCGGCTCCCCCACCGAGGGGAGCCGGGCCGTTCGTCCTCGTCCTCGTCCGCGTCCGGAGGGACTCAGTCGGTCTTGCGGCGCTGGCGGCCGGTGCCGTAGTTGGCGCCGGTCTTGGAGCCCGAGCCGGGCGCCGGGCGGCCGGAGGAGCGGCCGATGAAGCCCGCGGCCTGGCGGCTGCCGCCGCCGCCCTGACCGCCGCCGGCACCAGCACCGCCGAGGCGCTGCTTCGGACGGGGGCGGCGCGGGTTGCCGTTCATGTCGACGTCGGTGGGCAGGCCCGAGCGCTTGACGGGGCGGCGGCGCGGGGCGCCGGCCTTGGCCTCGGCGGCCGGAGCGGCGGCCGGAGCCGGGACGACCACCGCGACGGGTACGCCGCTGGGAGTGCGGGCACCGGTGATCCGGGTCAGCTCGGCGTCGCCCGGGCGGATCTTCGTCGTGGTCGGGCGGATGCCGGCGACCGTCATCAGCCGGTTGACCTCGCGCCGCTGGTCGGGCAGGACCAGGGTGACGACCGTGCCGGACTCGCCGGCCCGGGCGGTGCGGCCGCCGCGGTGCAGGTAGTCCTTGTGGTCGATCGGCGGGTCCACGTTGACGACCAGGTCGAGGCCCTCGATGTGGATGCCGCGGGCGGCCACGTTGGTGGCGATCAGCGCGGTCACCAGACCGTCGCGGAACTGGTCGAGCACCCGGTTGCGCTGGGGCTGGGACTTGCCGCCGTGCAGGGCCGCCGCCTTCACGCCGTTGGCCAGCAGCTGCTTGGCGAGGCGGTCGGCGCCGTGCTTGGTGTGCACGAACATGATCACGCGGCCGTCGCGCGAGGCGATGTGCGCGGTCGCGGAGGCCTTGTCGGCCGGGTCCAGCTGGAGCACGTGGTGGTCCATGGTGGTCACCGCGCCGGCCGACGGGTCGACCGAGTGGGTGACCGGGTCGGTCAGGAAGCGCTTGACCAGCCGGTCGACGTTGCGGTCCAGGGTGGCGGAGAACAGCATCCGCTGCCCGCCCTCGGCGACCTGCTCCAGCAGCTTGGTGACCTGCGGCAGGAAGCCCATGTCGGCCATCTGGTCGGCCTCGTCGAGGACGGTGATGGCCACGTCGCCCAGTCGGACGTCGCCGCGGTTGATCAGGTCGTCCAGTCGGCCCGGGGTGGCGACCAGGACCTCGGCGCCCCGGCGCACGGCGTTGGCCTGCCGGGTGATCGACATACCGCCGACGACGGTGGCGATCCGCAGGTTCACGGCGGTGGCGTACGGGGTGAGCGCCTCGGTGACCTGCTGGGCCAGCTCACGGGTGGGCACCAGGACGAGGGCCAGCGGGTGCCGGGAGTCGGCGCGCTTGCCGGCTGTGCGGGCCAGCAGCGGCAGGCCGAAGGCGAGCGTCTTGCCGGAGCCGGTGCGGCCGCGGCCGAGCACGTCGCGGCCGGCGATGGAGTCCGGCAGGGTGGCGCCCTGGATCGGGAACGGCTCGGTGACGCCCTCGCGGGTGAGCGCGCTGAGGATGCCCTTGGGCAGGTCCAGCTCGCCGAAGGTGGCCGCCGGGGGCCGCGGCGGGGTGCCCCCCTGGACGACGGTGAAGTCGGCGGGCGCCTGGGCGGCGCGCGGGGCGCTGTTGCGCGGGGCGCCGCCGCGGGACGCACGGGGGGCGCCGCCGTTGCGGGCGCCTCCGCCGGTGCGGGGCTTGCGCGAACGGTCGCCGCCGCGCTCGTTGTCACGGGGTGCGCGGGCAGGGGTGGTCATGGATTCTCCATCCGAGGGGAGGCACAGCCCGGTCGGGGCTGGTCGGCCGTCGGGTGGGAATTCGCCGCCCCGGCCGTTCGGCGGCATGCACGAGGGCCCGCACCGTGCGGTACGGGCCCTCGCTACGCGAGATCGCGAGTCAGCTCGGAAGCTGGACTCAGATGACGCGGATGTTCTCGGCCTGCGGGCCCTTCTGGCCCTGCGTGACGTCGAACTCGACCTTCTGGCCCTCGACGAGCTCACGGAAGCCCTGAGCGCTGATGTTCGAGTAGTGGGCGAACACGTCAGCGCCGCCACCATCCTGCTCGATGAAGCCGAAGCCCTTTTCGCTGTTGAACCACTTCACGGTGCCGGTAGCCATAACCGTCTCCTCAAAAAACTGGGGCATCAGAGCCCACACTTCGTGGACCCCAAGTAGCCGCGATCCCCATCCGGAGACTGAAACACCGGACAAAACAAATGCGCCTGTTGGGTTGAACCAGCAGGCGCACACAAACGTTCATGGGAACCAAAACTGCAACTGAGTCGACTGTAGCACGGCGCCACCCCGATTGACCGGGGACTTTTTGCCTGGCACGTCACGTTTGCCCGCGCCGCAAAGGGGGCACGCGGCGCCCGCCGAAGCGGACGCCGCGTGCTGTGCGGTGCGACGGGGCGGTCAGTGCCGTCCGGCCGGCTCCGGCACACCGTGCGAACCGGCCACCGGGGCCGGGCCGGACTGGTGCTGGTCGTCGGCGCCGTGGCCGGGCCACCAGGCGGCGCGGCCGATCAGCGCGGTGAGCGCCGGGGTGAAGAAGAGCGCCATCACGAAGGCCGCCAGGGCGATGCCGAAGGCCATCGCGAAGCCGAACTCCAGCATGAACACGTTGCCCGCGAGCATGAAGGTCGCGAACGACGCCGCCAGGATGAACCCGGCCGCCGCGACGGTCGGGCCGCCGTGGCGCAGCGCCTCACGGGCCGCCTCACGCGGGTTGCGGCCCGCGCGGGCCTCCTCCCGCAGGCGGGCGATGATCAGGATGTTGTAGTCCGTCCCGATCGCCACCACGAAGAGGTAGATCAGGATCGGCAGCATGAACATCAGACCGCTCTCGCTGCCCAGCTTCTGGAAGAGCAGCGTGGCGGAGCCGAGGGTGGCCGTGAAGCCGAGCCCGACCGAGACCATCAGGTACCACGGGGCGACCACGCTGCGCAGCTGCAGGCCCAGGATCAGCAGGATCAGCAGACCCGCGACCGGGAACACCAGCTTGTAGTCGTGGTTCATCGCGAGGTTGATGTCCTTGTAGACGGCGGTCAGACCGCCGACCTTCGCCTCCGTGCCGGTCGGCGCCTGGCTGTGCGCGACCTCCCGCAGCTCGGTGACCGAGTCGATCGCCGCGTTGCTGGACGGCTCGTTGTTGAGCAGCACGGTGAAGTCGGCCGTCGTGCCGTCCTCGCTGAGCTGGGGCTTCGCCGCGACCGGGGACACCCCGTGGACGCCGCCGAGCTTGGCCGCGAAGCCCTCGAACGCGGCCGGGTCGAGCTTGGTGCCCGCGGTGCTGGTCAGGTAGACGTGGCTCGGGTCGGCCGCGCCGGCCGAGAAGCCGTTCATCAGCTTGTCCTGGACGACCATCGACTCCTTGTCCTTGGGCATGGAGCTGCCCGCGAGGTCGAAGGTGCCGTTGTAGCCCAGGGCGCCGGCCGACAGCGCCACCAGCACGCCGCCGGAGGCCAGGGCGACCAGGGCGGGGCGCTTCTCGACCATGCGGCCGAGCGCGGTGAAGCGGGCGTTGCCCGGCTCGTTCATCCACTTCTTGCCCGGCCAGAACACACCGCGCGCCGGGATGACCGCGAGCACGGCGGGGGCCAGGGTGAGCGAGGCGAGCGCGGTGACGATCACCGCGATGGCCAGGGCCGGGCCGAGGGCCTTGAACATGCCGAGGCTGGAGAGGATCAGCACCGCGAAGGCGACGGTGACGGCGCCGGCCGCCGAGGCGATCGCCTCACCGACCCGGCCGACGGCGTTGGCCACGGCCTCCTTGCGGTCGTCCCCGGCCCGCAGCCGCTCGCGGTAGCGGAACGCCAGGAAGAGGAAGTAGTCGGTGCCGACACCGAGCACGACGACGATCAGGATCGCCGACAGCACCGGGGTGCTCTCCAGGCCGAACGCCTTGGTGGCGTAGGCGATCACGCCGTTGGCGGTCGGCATGGCGACCACCAGCGAGATCAGGATCGGCAGGAGTCCGGCCAGGACGCTGCGGAAGATGATTCCGACGATGAGCGCGACCAGGACGACCGTGGACATCGCGATGAGCGCGTCGGCCGAGCCGGAGGACTCCTTCTGGTCCAGCGCCTGGGCGGCGGCGCCACCGAGCTGGAACTTCAGGTCGGTCCCCGAGGTGAGCGACTTGCCCTCCTCGCGGAGGTGCTTGGCGGCCTCGCCGAAGTCCTCGGACTGCTGCTTGGCCTTGTCGATGGCTATCGGCGCGAGCGCGTACTTGCCGTCCTTGGACGTCGTCTGCTCGCTGACCGGGATGACCTTCTCGACGTCCGCGATCTTCTTGTCCGAGAGACCCTGGACGATCTTGGCCATGGCGGCCTTGTCGGCGTCGTTCATCGCGGCGCCGTCGTTGCGCTCGAAGAGCACCATCGCGGAGGGCGTGAAGTTGGCCGGGAACGCCTTCTCCTGGAGCGCCGAGGCCTGGATGGACTCGTAGTGCTTGGGGAGGAAGGAAGCCTCGTCGGTCTGTGCGGTGATCGTCGGCGCGCCGGCCACGATCGCGATCATCGCGACAACCCATGCCGCGATCACCCACCAGGCGCGACGGACGACGAAATGTCCGAGTCGGTGGAACATGCTCGTGATGCCTCCTGGGCATGGTTCACCGCCAGCCCTTGGGGACGGGACTCCGGGCGACGGAGGACCGGCAGGGCATGGCGACGAGGCCCGCCCCTAGCCGGTCGGCAGGTAAGTGAGATGAGGACATCATCATACGAGAACTTGCTTGCCGACCGGCAAGCAAATATCCCCCGTAGACCAACCCCCTCAGGGACGCCGTCCAGCCGCCCCGCACCATCTTCACCCGCCGAGCGGCCCTCTCACCTCGTGCTCGGGGTGGAGACCACTCCCCCTCAGGGTGGAGTTCGCACCCACTCTGAGGGAGGAGAAGTCAGGGTTCCCCGGTAGGGAGAACCCCACCCCGCCCCCGTGGCAGACCCCCGGGACGACTCCCCCGCCAGCCGGATACCTGCTCAACGGCCCCTTCCCTACTGTCGGTTGTGACGCCGGACGCACACCGGCGCCCGATTCCGGCGGCCGGCTCTCCGACGGCACTCTCGCCCCGCGACGACCGCCGCTCTCCCAGGGGGAACGACTCCGTGAAGACCAAGCTCGGCCTCGCCGCCGCGATGGGCGCCTGGAGCGCCCGGCACAGAAAGGCAGCCGTCTTCGGCTGGCTGCTCTTCGTCGTCCTCTCCGCCTACCTCGGCGGACTGCACGGCAGCACCGAGGTCGCCGACTCCGAGGCGATGCCCGGCCAGGTCTCCCGAGCCGCGCGGATCCTCGACGACGCCGGGCTGACCGCCCCGGCGAGCGAGACCGTGCTGGTCCAGAGTGCCACCACGACCGCCGACGCACCGGCCTTCCGTGCCGCCGTCGACCAGGTGCTCGCCGGGGTGACCGGCACCGGCCGGGCCACCGACGTCCGCTCCCCGTACGACACCGGGGCGGTCTCGGCGGACGGCCGCTCCGTCCTCGTCCGGTTCAACGTCGCCGGCGGGGACGAGGTGGCTGTGAAGAACGTCACGGCCGTGCTGGACGCCGTCGCCGCCGTCCAGCGGCAGCACCCGGACCTCACCGTGGCCGAACTCGGCGACGCCAGCTCCGGCAAGTGGATCGACGAGCAGTTCTCCAGCGACTTCACCCGCGCCGAGTGGACCGCCGTCCCGCTCGCGCTGGGCATCCTGCTGGTCGCCTTCGGCGCGCTGGTCGCCGCCGTCCTGCCGGTCGTGCTCGCGGTCACCGCCTTCGTCGCGGCCGGCGGACTGGTCGCGCTCGGCAGCGGCGTCCTGCACACCACCGACAGCGCCGGCTCGGTGATGCTGCTGGTCGGCCTGGCCGTCGGCGTCGACTACTGCCTCTTCTACCTGCGCCGCGAACGCGAGGAGCGGGCCGCCGGGCGGGACCTGGAGACCGCGCTGGCGGTCGCCGCCGCCACCAGCGGCCGGGCCGTGCTGGTCTCCGGGGTCACCGTGGTGGTCGCGATGGCCGGCATGTTCCTCACCGGCATGGCCGAGTTCCAGGCGATGGCCTACGCCACCATCGTGGTCGTGGTCACCGCCGTGCTCGGCTCGCTCACCGTGCTGCCCGCCCTGCTGTCCATGCTGGGCGACCGGGTCGAGAAGGGCCGCGTCCCGCTGCTCGGCCGGCTGCGCCGCCCCGGCACCGCCGGCACCGGCGGCCGGTTCTCACCGCCGGGGTGGTCACCAGCGCGGCAGTGATCATGGTCGCGGTGTTCGCGGTCTTCGGCACCCTCTCCATGCAGGCGATGAAGCAGATGGGCGTCGGCCTCGCCGTCGCGGTACTGATCGACGCGACGGTGATCCGCGCGGTGCTGCTGCCCGCGGTGATGACCCTGCTCGGCGAGCGCAACTGGTACCTGCCGGCCTGGCTGCGGTGGCTGCCCGAGCTCTCGCACGGCGGGAGCCTCCCGCCGGTCGGCGCAGCGGTCCACGGCCCCGGTACCGCCACCGGGCCCGCCGAACCCGAGCGTGCCCGGCACCGCCGGGTCGGGGTCTGACACCGCCGGGTCGGGGTCTGACACCACCGCCGGCACCCCGCCGTCCACCGGCCGTCACCCGGCCGCCGTCCACCGGCCGCCGGCCGTGACCGGGCCCCGCGTCGCGCGGGGCCCGGTCCGCGTACGTCATGATGATCACCGTCCAGGCGTCCCGCGGAACGGAGCAGCCCCATGATCCCCTTCGACGAGGGCCGCGCCCGGCTGCTGCTCGCCCGGGCCTGCGCGTCCGCCGGCCTGCCCGAGCCCGACGGCGCCCGGCTGCTCGCCCTGGGCGAGAACGCCGTCTTCGACCTCGGCGACCCGGCCGTGGTGGCCAAGGTCGGCCGCGGCCCCGAGCTGTCCGACCGGGCCGGGCGGGAGCTCGGCTTCGCCCGCTGGCTGGCCGACCGGGGCATCCCGGTGGTCCGCCCGTACGACGCCGTCCCGCCCGAGCCGAACGTCGTCGACGGCCACCCCGTGACCTTCTGGGAGCGGCTGGCCCCCGCCGAACGGCCCGCCCGGCCGGTGGACCTCGCGCCGCTGCTGCTCGCCCTCCACCGGCTGCCGCTGCCGCCCTTCCCGCTCGCCCGGCGGGACCTCCTCGCCCCCGTCGAGCGCTGGCTGGCCTCCGCCGAGGGGCACGTCGACCCCGCCGACGTCGCCTTCCTCCGGGACCGCCGCGACGACTTCGCCGCCGCGCTGCCCGGCCTGCCCGCGCAGCTGCCGACCGGCGTGATCCACGGCGACGCGCTGCCGCGCAACGTCCACGTCGGGGCGGACGGGCCCGTCCTGCTCGACCTGGAGTACGCCTCGCACGACCTGCGCGAGCACGACCTGGTGGTGCTCGCGCTCAGCCACGACCGGTACGGCGTCCCGGCCGAGGAGTACCGGGCGTTCACCGAGGCGTACGGCTGGGACGTCCGGGAGTGGGCGGGCTTCGCGGTGCTGCGCGGCGCCCGCGAGACGGCGAGCGCCTCCTGGGTGGCCCAGCAGGCGCCGGGCAACCCGGCCGCGCTGGCGGAGTTCCGCCGGCGGGTCGACTCGCTGCGCGAGGGCGCCACCGGGGTGCGCTGGTACCCGTTCTGAGCCTGCCGCCCTCCGCGCGGGCTCGGCGGCTCCGGCGTGCAACCGGGGCGGTCCGACGGGCGTCTTGTCGGACAGTCTCCCTGATCGGGGACCGGTAGCCGCCCAGTGCCTCAGGAGCCGCAGCCATGCCGGAGCACACCACATCGCAGCGTCCCGCCCCCTCCGTCCGACGCCGCCGCCGGCTGCTCGTGGGCTGCGTGGCGGTGCTCGCCTCACTCGCCCTGGCCGCCTGCGGCACCGCCAACGGGGCGCTGCAGCCGCAGCCGGGCACCACCGCGTCGGGGAGCGCCTCGGGCACCGGCGCCCCGGCTCCGTCCGCGTCGCCCTCCGGGTCCTCCTCGGCGTCCTCGTCCACGTCCTCGCCCGCGCCGTCGGGCAGCGCCCCCGCCGTCACCCCGCCGGGCGACGCCGTCCCGGCTGCGAAGCCCGCGACCGGCGGACCGGCCACGCCCGAGCCCCCGGCTCCTCCCCGGACCCCGGCGCCCTCGAAGACCCCGGCGCCCGCCAAGACCCCGGTGCCCGCCACGACCCCGTCCACCGCACCGGCCACCCGGCCGCCCACGACGACACCGGCCCCGCCGGCCCCGCCCGCGACCGGGGTGTCCACCTCGGTCGTCCGCTCCACCGCCTCCGGCGGGCGGACGGTGGCGCTCACCTTCGACGACGGGCCGGGCCCCGCCACCGGCGAGGTCCTGGACCTGCTGGCCCGGTACGGCGTCAAGGCGACGTTCTGCCAGATCGGCCAGCAGGCCGCCGCCCAACCCGCCATGGTCAAGCGGATCCGGGCGGCCGGCCACCGGCTCTGCGACCACACCGTGAGCCACCCGCTGCCGTTCGCCCCGCTCTCGCACGACACGGCCGCGTCCCAGATCTCCGGCGGCCGGGACATGATCGTGCGGGCCGGCGGGCCGGGCACCGAGGTCGCCTGGTTCCGGGCCCCCGGCGGCGGGTTCACCGCCGACAACCAGCACATCGCCGCGGCCGAGGGCCTGCGCCCGCTCGGCTGGTCGGTCGACCCGCGCGACTGGTCCCGCCCGGGCGTCGCCTCGATCGTCTCCACCGTGCAGGGCCAACTCCGGCCCGGCGGCGTGATCCTGATGCACGACGGCGGCGGCGACCGGAGCCAGACCGTCGCCGCGCTGAAGCAGCTGCTCCCCTGGCTGATCGCCCAGGGCTACCGCTTCGACCTCCCCGCGCGCTGACCCGGCCGACCGGCCGAACGCCTCGCGACAGCCCGGCCCGGTGGTCACCGCTCCGCACCGGGCGACCGATCAACCCGACGCGCCCGGACAGCGGTTGAACACCGGGTACGGGGCGCGACGGCTCCCCGCCGCCGGCCACCCGGTCGGCGGACCTGATCGCCGTCCCACGCGACCGGGCCGGTGCCCGACGCGGCGCGAGGCCCGGTCGGCCCGGCCCGCGCGGCCGGGTGCTCCGGCGGTCAGGCCCTCAGCGCAGGGGCCAGCGCGGGTCGATGACGGCCTGCGGGTCCTTGCCGCGGCGGAGCCAGGCCTCCAGGCCCTCCGCCCAGCTCCGGTACCAGTCGATCTGGCGGGTGTGCAGGACGGCGAGCGGTACCTCGCCGACCTCGGCCGGGTACCGCTCCGCGAGGGCGACGGCGACCCGGACGGCGGCGAGGGCGTCGCTGCCGGCCTCGTGGGCGTCGGTCAGCTCGACCCCGTACACCTCGCAGACCCGCTGGAGGGTGCGCGAGCCCTTGCGGTACTTGTCGACGGCCCGGTCGATGACCAGGGCGTCGAGGACCGGCGCGACCGGACCGCCGAGGCGCTCGGCCAAGGGGGCCAGGCCGTGGCGGCGCAGCTCGGCGTCGAGCAGCGAGAGGTCGAAGGGGGCGTTGAAGGCGACCACCGGGTGACCGGCGGCGAGCCGCTCGCACAGGGCGGTGGCTATCTCGTCGACCGCCGCCTTGGCCGGGCGGCCCTTGCTGCGGACGAGCTCGTCGCCGATGCCGTGGATCGCCTCCGCCTCGGCGGGGATCGGGACACCCGGGTCGACCAGCCAGCCGGTGGCGCTCAGCCGGCGGGCTCCGACGGTGTCCACGAGGGCGGCCGTGACGATGCGGTCCACGGTCGGGTCGGTGCCCGTGGTCTCCAGGTCGAAGCCGACCAGTGGCTGCTGCCACCAGCTCATAGGGATGTGTCCTTCCGTCCTGCTGGTCGAAACAGCCCCTATCATCGCCCGGGCCACCGACAACGCCGCCGGTGGGGCGGGCGGGCACCGCCCCCGGGCCCCGCCGGGCAGGCTCCGGCCCGGCCCGCCGGCACCGTCCCGGGCCCGGTGGAGACCGGCGAAGTGCCCAGCGGCGGTGGCCCGCCGCGAGTGGCCCGGCGACCGGTCCGGACGGCGGCTGACCGACGCGGCCATGACGGCTCCGCCCCTGGCCCAGGGCCGGTCGGCAGCCCGCCGGGACCGGTGGGCGGCCACCCGGGGCCGCCCCGAGCGGGCCGAGTCCGCCGGTTTCCGACCGACGCGGCGGCGGCGCTTCGGCGGTGGTGGCGGGACGCCCGGCGCCCGCGGATCAGTTCGCCGCCGCGGCCGACGCCCCGGCCCCCGCCCCGGCCCCCGTGTGCGCGGTCAGCCGGCGGGCCTCGGCCCACACCTCCTCGTCGAGTTCGCCGCGCGTCCGGGTGCTGCGGCCGAGCAGGTCGTAGTCGTCGTCGAGGAGGGCGAGCGCCTCGGCCGGCCCGTCCTCGTGCCCCCACCGCCGGTGCGCCGCGTGCGCCAGCTCCCTCGGCGTCAGCTCGCCGGTCAGCAGCCGGGCGGCCAGCGCCACCAGCCCCGCCCGCTCGGCGGAGCGGCTGTCGACCGGCGGGAGGTCGAGTCCGAGCTCCGCGAGCGCCGGCGCCAGCAGCTCGGCGACCGAGGCGTCCGCCTCCCCGTAGGTGCAGGCGGCGAGGGCCCGCAGGGCCGGGGTGTCGAGCCCGGCGGCCAGGGCCCCGCAGGCCGCCTCCACCACCTCGCGGGCCCGCAGCTCGCCGATGGTCCAGAGCAGGGCCCGGTCCCGCAGCCGGGCGGCGGCGGGCGAGCCGACGGGCCGGCGGAGCAGCCGGACGTCGACCTGGTCCTCGGAGACCAGGGTGAAGCCGTGCCGCTCGTAGAGGCGGCGCGCGGGGCTGCCCCGGAGGACGTCGAGCCGCACCGGCTCGCCGGCGGCGTCGGCCTCGGCCAGGACGGACCGCAGGACGCCGGAGCCGACGCCCCGGCCCTGGAGCTCCGGGGCGAGGTAGAAGTGCTCCAGCAGCCGCCCGCCCGGCCCGTCGGGGCGGACGGTGACGCAGCCGGCGAGGGCGCCGCCGACCAGCACGGCCGACGTCCAGCGGGTGGAGAAGGAGTCGCGCAGCCGCCGCCGGACCCGGTGCTCGTCGTAGCGGCCGAGCCGTTCGAGGTCGGGGCGCAGCACCACGGCGCGCAGCTCGACCAGGGGTTCGAGGTCGGCGGTCGTGGCGGGGCGCATCGTCCAGGCGGGGGTGGTGGTCACCGGGGCAGTCTTCCAGCGGCCCGGCCGGCCGGGCCGACCGGGCCGGCCGGTTTCGCGGCGGCCCCGGCCCCTGCGCGCCAACCGGCCCGCCGGCCGCTCAGGAGACCGGCCGGGAGTCCCCCCAGATGCCCTCGAACTCCTCGCGGTAGACCTCCAGCAGCCCGGCGTCGGTGCCGCCCGGCTGCTGACCAGCGCCGCCGCGCAGGACCAGGGCGGGCGACTCCATGCCGCGGGCCCGGCGCAGGTAGGGCTGGACCACCCCGAGGTCCCGGGTCTGTCGGCGGGGGCCGCCGGTCTGGCCGGACGGGCGCGGGCCCTCGACCAGGTAGGCGGTGAAGCGCGGGGTCTCGTCGAAGACCCGGATCTCGAAGCCGCCCTGGTCGCGCAGCCGGGCCCGGACCCGGCGCACGTGCATGATGTTCATCTCGATCGAACGGGCCAGCTCGCCGCGGCCGAGGCCCAGTTCGCGTTCCCGGCGGCGGACGGCGCTGCTCGCCGGGTTGAGGAAGAGCAGCCGGACCCGGCAGCCGTCGGTGGCGAGGCGGACCAGGCGCTTGCCGGTGTAGTTCTGGCAGAGCATGCCGAGGCCGATGCCGAGCGCGTCCAGCCGCCGGGCGCCGTCCAGCAGGTCCTCCACCGGCAGGTCGCGCTGGAGCCGGACCCGGTCGGCGTGCACCGCGACCACGTCCGCGTACCGGCCGGCCACCAGGGACTCGACGACGTCGGCGGGGACGCCGCCGGTCCCGCCGTCCAGCACGGCGAGCAGCCGGGCGGCGGCGCGTTCGGTCTGGGCGAGCACGGTCGGGGTGAGGACGCGGTTGCGGGAGACGACGTGCCGGGCCACCTCCAGTTCGTCCAGCGCCAGCTCGATCTCCCGGCGGTCGGCCAGGTAGGGGTCGAAGCAGGGCCAGTGCTGGACCATCAGCTCGCGCAGCTGGGGCAGGGTGAGGAAGACCAGCGGGTCGTCGTCGGCCGGGTCGAGCAGGTAGCCCTTGCGGCGGCTGACCTCGCGGACGGCGCCGGCCCGGTGGGCCCACTCCTCGCCGGCCGGGCCGGCCGCGGCCGTCACCCAGTCCTCGCCGTGGGCGGGCGCGTAGATGGGGTAGAGCACCTCGTCGACGAGGGAGCGCAGCCGCTGCTCGACCAGGTTGAGCCAGACGTACGCCCGCCCGGCCAGCCGGACCCGCTGGTAGGCGTCCTCCCACTCGGCGCCGGACCAGGCGAGGGCCGGTATCTCGACCGGGCCGCCCTGGGCCGGCACCACGGCCCGGCCGGTCATGGCGGGGCGCATGACGACCGTCGGGGCCTCGCTGCGGGCGCCGCCCCGGTCGGGGCCGCCGGGCCCACCGCCACGGCCGCCGGCGGGGTACACCATGCGCCACCTCACCTGGTTGCTGCCGGAGCCGGTGGTCTGCCGGATCGTCGGTCGGGTCTTCTGTCGGGTGCTGCCGGTCCTGCCGCGTCCGCCGGCGCCGCACTCCCTGATGGATCGCCACGGCGCGGGAAGCGGCCGGACGATCAAGGGTACTGCCCGCCGCGAGGCGCCCGCAGCCGGTTGGCCGAGGGGGCGCGTGCGCCCCGGCCGCCCCGTGCGTCCCGGCGGCCCCGGGGGTACCCGGCGGACACCCGTTCGGGCGAACACGCGGCGAATGGCCCCGCCCTCGGGGGCGGCGTCGGGGAGTATGCGGACTGTGCCGTGCGTCACGGCGCGCGACCGTCGCACATGCCCGGCCGCCCAGCCGGGAAGAGAGCGTCGGGGTCCGGGCTGATAGTCGGACTACCTGTCAGTTTCCCTCCGACACAAGGAAGTTGAGGACTCATGCAGGTCTGGCCAGGGAAGCCCTACCCCCTCGGTGCCACCTTCGACGGGGCCGGTACCAACTTCGCGGTGTTCTCCGAGAGCGCCGACCGCATCGAGCTCTGCCTGCTCGACGAGGACGGGTCGGAGACGGCCGTCGAGCTGCGCGAGACGGACGCCTTCGTCCGGCACGCCTACCTCCCCGGGGTCCAGCCCGGCCGGCGGTACGGCTTCCGCGTCCACGGACCGTACAACCCGGGCCTCGGCCAGCGGCACAACAGCGCCAAACTGCTGCTGGACCCGTACGCCAAGGCGATGAGCGGGAACATCGACTGGGACGAGTCTGTCTACGGCTACCACTTCGGCGCGCCCGAGCGCCGCAACGACCTCGACTCCGCCCCGCACACCATGCACTCGGTGGTCGTCAATCCGTACTTCGACTGGGGCACCGACCGGCCGCCGCGCACGGACTACCACCGCACGGTGGTCTACGAGGCCCACGTGAAGGGCCTCACCAAGCTCCATCCCGGCATCCCCGAGGAGATCCGCGGCACCTACGCGGGGCTGGCCCACCCGGCGGTGATCGAGCACCTGGCCAAGCTCGGCGTCACCGCGATCGAGCTGATGCCGGTGCACCAGTTCGTCCGCGACCACCGGCTGCGCGACCTCGGCCTGGCCAACTACTGGGGCTACAACACGGTCGGCTTCTTCGCGCCGCACTCCTCCTACTCCTCCACCGGGGACAGAGGCCAGCAGGTGCAGGAGTTCAAGTCGATGGTGAAGGCGCTGCACGCGGCCGGCATCGAGGTGATCCTGGACGTCGTCTACAACCACACCGCCGAGGGCAACCACCTCGGGCCCACCCTCTCGCTGCGCGGCCTGGACAACGTCTCCTACTACCGGCTCGCCCAGGACCAGCGGTTCTACGAGGACACCACGGGCACCGGCAACAGCCTGCTGATGCGCAGCCCGCACGTCCTCCAGCTGATCATGGACTCGCTGCGCTACTGGGTCACCGAGATGCACGTCGACGGCTTCCGCTTCGACCTCGCCGCCACGCTGGCCCGGCAGTTCCACGAGGTGGACCGGCTCTCCTCGTTCTTCGACCTCGTCCAGCAGGACCCGGTGGTCTCCCAGGCCAAGCTGATCGCCGAGCCGTGGGACCTCGGCGAGGGCGGCTACCAGGTGGGCAACTTCCCTCCGCTGTGGACGGAGTGGAACGGCATGTACCGGGACACCGTGCGCGACCTGTGGCGCGGCGAGAACGCCACGCTCGCCGAGTTCGGCTCCCGGCTCACCGGCTCCTCCGACCTCTACCAGGACGACGGCCGCCGCCCGATCGCCTCGATCAACTTCGTCACCTGCCACGACGGCTTCACCCTGCGCGACCTGGTCTCCTACAACGACAAGCACAACGCGGCCAACGGCGAGGACAACCGGGACGGCGAATCCTTCAACCGCTCCTGGAACTGCGGCGCCGAGGGCCCGAGCACCGACCCGGCCATCGAGGAACTGCGCGCCCGCCAGCAGCGGAACCTGATCGCCACCCTGATGCTCTCCCAGGGCGTGCCGATGCTCTCGCACGGCGACGAGCTCGGCCGCACCCAGGAGGGCAACAACAACGCCTACTGCCAGGACAACGAACTCGCCTGGGTGCACTGGCCCGAGGGCGACGGCCCCGAGTCCCGGCTGCTCGAATTCACCCAGGGCATGATCTGGCTCCGCCGCGACCACCCCGTCTTCCGGCGGCGCCGCTTCTTCCACGGCCGCCCGGTCTCCGGCCGCCCGGCCAACGGCAACCACGAGGACCTCACCGACATCGCCTGGTTCACCCCCGGCGGGGAGGAGATGACCAAGCGCAACTGGGGCGCCAGCTACGCCAAGTCGCTCACCGTCTTCCTCAACGGCTACGCCATCTCGGAGCCGGACCGGCGCGGCGGGCGGATCGTCGACGACTCCTTCCTGCTGATGTTCAACGCCCACTTCGAACCGCTGGAGTTCACCGTCCCGGCCGACCACGGCCAGGAGTGGCAGGTCGTGGTCGACACCGCCCAGCCCCGGCTGCCCGCCCCCGGCACCGGGGCCCGGGTCAAGGCCGGGGACGCGCTCTCGCTCGTCGACCGCTCGCTGATGGTGCTCCAGCGGCCGGCCTAGGCCGGGTGCCGGACGCCCGGCCGCGGGGCGGCGCCCGGGGTCCGCGGCCGGGCCCCACGGCGTGCCGCGGTCACCACGTTCACCTGTTCGGATCAGCAACGGGTCTTGGCCGCGGGCTCGCACGGGTAGTCATGGACACATGACCTACGCCGCCGAGCCCGCCCAGCCCCGCCCGGCCGCAGTACCGTCCGCCACCTACCGCCTCCAGCTGCAGCCCGGCTTCACCCTCCACGACGCCACCGCCGCGGTGCCCTACCTCGCCGCCCTCGGCGTCTCCCACCTCCACCTGTCCCCGCTGCTGGAGGCCGCCCCCGGATCCACCCACGGCTACGACACCGTCGACCACGGACGGATCAGCGCCCAGCTCGGCGGCGAACCGGCGTTGCGCGCGCTGGCCGCCGAAGCCCACCGGCACGGCCTGCGGCTGCTCGCCGACGTGGTGCCCAACCACATGGCCGTCCCCGTCCCCGAACGGCTCAACCGGCCGCTCTGGCACGTCCTGCGGGACGGCCCCGACTCGCCGTACGCACCCTGGTTCGACATCGACTGGACCGCCCAGCCGGGCCCCCCGGACTCCCCCGGCCGCGGCCGGGTGCTGCTGCCGCTGCTCGGCGACCGGCTCGGGGCCGTCCTCCGCGACCTCGTGGTCGACGGCGAGGAGCTCCGCTACCACGACCACGCCCTCCCGCTGCGGCCCGGCACCGCCGGCCTCCCGCTCCCCGAGCTGCTCAGCCGGCAGTGGTACCGGCTCGCCTGGTGGCGGCTGGCCCGCACCGAGCTGAACTACCGGCGGTTCTTCACCGTCAACGAGCTGATCGCCGTCCGGGTCGAAGTCCCCGAGGTGTTCGAGGCGACCCACGGCGTGCTGCTGCGGCTGCACCGCGAGGGCGTCCTGGACGGGTTCCGGATCGACCACCCGGACGGCCTGGCCGACCCGCGCGGCTACCTGCGCCGGCTCGCCGGGGCCACCGGCGGCGCCTACACGGTGGTGGAGAAGATCCTCACCGGTGAGGAGCGCCTCCCCGGGGACTGGCCGTGCGCCGGCACCACCGGGTACGACGCGCTGCGCCGCATCGACGGCGTGCTCACCGACCACGCCGGCGCCTGCCGGCTGGCCGGCGCCTACGAGCACGCGGTCAGCGGGGCCGGGTCCGGCGGGGAGCCGTGCGCCGACCCGCACCCGGCCGTCGCCGCCGCCCGGCGCGGGCGGGCCGACATGACCGGCCCGCGCGGCGAGCTGGCGGCCGAGGTCGAGCGGCTGGTCCGGCTCGCCGTGCGGATCGGCGCCGCCGAACCCGCCCACGCCGACCACGCGCCCTGGCAGCTGCGGGACGCCCTGCGCCGGGTGCTCACCGGCTACCCCGCGTACCGCCCGTACGTCCGGCCCGGCGAGCCCGCCCCGGCGGTCTCCGAGGAGCAGGTGCGGGCGGCCCTCGACGGCTCCGAGGACGCCACCGGGCGGCTGGTCGCCGACCTCGCCCTCGGACGGCTCGGCAGCGGGCCCGAGAAGGACGAGTTCTGCGCCCGCTTCGCGCAGACCGCCGCCGCCGTCGCCGCCAAGGGCGTCGAGGACACCGCCTTCTACCGCTGGAACGCGCTGCTCGCGCTGAACGAGGTCGGCGGCGAGCCGGCCCGGCCCGGGCTCCCGCCCGCCGCGTTCCACGCCTGGTGCCACTACGTCGAGGAGCACTGGCCGGCCACCATGACGGTGCTCTCCACCCACGACACCAAGCGCAGCGCCGACGCCCGCGCCCGCCTCGCCGTGCTCGCCGAGCAGCCGCGGGCCTGGGCCGACGAGGCCGCCGCCTGGTCCACCGCCGCCGGCCCGGGCGGCGACCCGAACAGCGACTGGCTGCTCTGGCAGACGCTGGTCGCGGCCTGGCCGATCACGCCGGACCGGCTCGTCCCCGCGCTGCTCAAGGCCGCCCGCGAGGCCAAGCTGCGGACCTCCTGGACGGCCCCCGACGCCCGCTTCGAGCAGGCCCTGGCCGACCGGGCCCGGGCCGCCTACGCCAACCCGGGGCTGCTCCCGCGGATCGAGGGCTTCGTCCGGGCCCTCGCGCCCCACGCCCGGGCCAACACCCTCTCCGCCGCCCTGCTGCACCTGACCGTGCCCGGCGTGCCGGACCTCTACCAGGGCAGCGAGGAGCCGCTGTACACCCTGGTCGACCCGGACAACCGGGGCGTGGTGGACCTCGGCGCGCTCGCCGTCCGGCTCACCGACTCGGCCACCCCCCGGGCGGGCGACCTCGCCCGGGAGAAGCTGCACCTGACCGCGACGGCGCTGCACCTGCGCCGCCGCCGGCCGCTGGGCGCCTACCGGCCGCTGGCCGCCCGGGGCCCGGCCGCCGACCACCTGCTCGCCTTCGCCCGCGGCGACGACGTGATCACGGCGGTCACCCGGCTGCCGTACGGGCTCGCCCGGGCCGGCGGCTGGCAGGACACCGCGCTGGACCTGCCGGCCGGCGGCGCGTGGACGGACGAACTGACCGGACGCCGCCACCCGGCCGGCCCGGTACCGGTGGCGGAGCTGCTGACCGCGCAGCCCGTGGCGCTGCTGACCAGGAGGGGCGAGGCGTGACGACGCACGAGGTCCGGACCTACGAGGTGTGGGCCCCGGCGGCCACCGAACGGGTCGAGGTGGAGGTCGACGGCGCGCGGCACCTCCTGGCCCGGGACGACGGCCGGCCCGGCTGGTGGCACGGGCCGGCGCCGGCCGGGGACTACGCGTTCCGGCTGGACGGCGGCCGCCCGCTGCCCGACCCTCGCTCGCCCCGGCAGCCGCACGGACCGGACGGACCCAGCCGGTCCGTCGACCACGCCGCGTTCCGCTGGTCGCGGACCGGCTGGCGCGGCCGCCCGCTGCCCGGCGCCGTGCTGTACGAACTGCACGTCGGCACCTTCACGGCCGCCGGTACCTTCGACGCCGCCGCCGAACACCTCGACCACCTCGTCGAGCTGGGTGTCGACTTCGTCGAACTGCTGCCGGTCTGCCCGTTCCCCGGCCGGCACGGCTGGGGCTACGACGGGGTCTCGCTCTGGGCCGTGCACGAGCCCTACGGCGGTCCGGAGGGGCTGAAGCGCTTCGTGGACGCCGCGCACCGCAAGGGCCTCGGCGTCGTGCTGGACGTGGTGCACAACCACCTGGGCCCGTCCGGCAACCACCTGCCCGCCTTCGGGCCGTACTTCACCGACCGGCACCACACGCCGTGGGGCTCGGCGGTCAACCTGGACGCCCCCGGCTCGGACGAGGTGCGCCGGTACCTGATCGGCAGCGCGCTGGCCTGGCTGCGCGACTACCGGATCGACGGCCTGCGGCTGGACGCCGTGCACGCCCTCGCGGACGACCGCGCCGTCCACTTCCTGGAGGAACTCTCCCGCGAAGTCGACCGGTTGGCGACCGCCACCAACCGGCCGCTGTTCCTGATCGCCGAGTCCGACCTCAACTCCCCCCGCACCACCACCCCCCGCGAGGCCGGCGGCCAGGGCCTCACCGCCCAGTGGAGCGACGACTTCCACCACGCGCTGCACACCGCGCTCACCGGTGAGTCCCAGGGCTACTACGGGGACTTCGCCCGCGCCCCGCTGGCCGCCGTGGCCCGGACGCTCACCCGCGGCTTCTTCCACGACGGCACCTGGTCCTCGTTCCGGGAGCGCGGCCACGGCCGGCCCTTCCCGCCCGCGCACGGCCACCGGCTGCTCGGCTACCTGCAGACCCACGACCAGATCGGCAACCGGGCCCTCGGCGACCGGCTCTCCCCCGGCCTCTCCCCCGGGCGGCTCGCCTGCGGGGCCGCCCTGGTGCTCGCCTCGCCGTTCACCCCGATGCTGTTCATGGGCGAGGAGTGGGGCGCGGCGACCCCGTGGCAGTACTTCACCGACCACACCGACCCGAACCTGGCCGAGGCCGTCCGCCAGGGCCGGCGGCGGGAGTTCGCCGAGCACGGCTGGCGGGCCGACGCGGTGCCGGACCCGCAGGAGCCGGCCACCGTGCTGCGCTCCGTCCTCGACTGGACCGAGCCGGGGCGCGCCCCGCACGCCGAACTGCTCAGCTGGTACCGGACGTTGATCCGGCTGCGGCGCACCCGGCCGGAGCTCTCCGACCCGGACCTCGCGGCCGTCCGGACGGAGTACGACGAGGCGGCCCGGTGGCTGGTGCTGCACCGGGGGGCCCACCGGGTGGCGGTCAACCTGGGCGGCGCCCCCGCCGCGCTGCCGCTCGGGGGGCCGGGGCGGGAGGTGGTGGCGTCCTTCGGGGAGTGCGCGCTCGACGGGGCGGCGGTGCGGCTGGGGCCGGACTCCGTCGCGGTCGTCCGGCTGTGAGCGGCGCGGCCGGGGCCGGCCCGCGCCTCGGTTCGCCCGCCGGATCACCAGAGGAAAGTGCCGATCCGCTCCCGCAGCCCGGGCGCGTCCAGGCCGTAGGCGGCCAGGTGCTCGGCCATCGAGCCGTAGTGCCGGTGCTCCGCGCGCGGCACCCCGAGGGGGAGCACCCGGTGCGCCCGGTCCGCCAGCGCCGCGTGCACCTCCCCGGCGGACGTCCCGGCCAGGTAGGGCTCGACCACCACCACGTCCGCGCGTCCGCCGACCACCGCCCGGAGCCCGGCCGCGTCGAACGGCCGCACGGTGGCCGCGTACAGCACCGAGACGTCCAGCCCCTCGGTGGCCGCCAGCACGGCGTCCAGCATCGGGCCGACCGCGAGCACCACGCCCTTGGCACCCCGGCGCAGGACGGAGAACCGCCCCGCCTCGACCGGTACCGCCGAGGCGTTGCGGTGCTCGGACAGCCGCACGTACACATTGCGGTCACCGTCGGCCACCGCGTGCCGCAGCAACCGCTCCGCCTCGTCCGGGTGCCCCGGGACGTGGACCGTCCAGTCCGGCAGGGTGTCCAGCAGCGCGACGTCGCCCGGCGACATGTGGGTCCGGCCGCCGGCGGGCCAGTCGTAGGAGCCGGCGGCGCTCACCAGCACCGCGCCGACGCCCTGGTGGACGAGGTCCAATTTGACCTGCTCGAAGGGGCGTTCGATCAGGAAGCTGGCGAAGGTGTGGGCGATCGGCCGCATCCCGGTGAGCGCCAGTCCGCCGGCCGCGCCGATCAGCAGCTGCTCGCGGATGCCCACGTTGACCACCCGGTCGGGGTGGCGCTCGGCGGCGGGGGCGAAGCCCGAGGCGCTGATGTCGGCCAGCACGACGGCCAGCCGCGGGTCGTCGTCGAGCAGCCGGGCGGTCACGTCGACGAAGCGCTCGCGCATGGTGTCCATGGAGGTGAAGTCCCTTACTGGTGAGGAGTCTTGACGGGGCGGCGGACGGAGGCGGCGCTCAGGGGTTCTTCGGCTCCACCCGGGCCACCACGACGCGCGGGCGCCCCGGGTGCTCGGCGGTGAACGCCGCGTACAGCGCCTCGTGGTCGCGCCCGTCCACCGTCTCGGCCGACCAGCCCTCGCCCGCGAAGCGCGCCGCGATGCCGCCCCGCCACCCGTGCGTGGCCGAGGAGTTGTCGATGACGACGACGTGCAGCCGGTCCAGCCCGTACGCGCCGGCGAAGGCCAGCGCCTCGTGGTTCGACCCCTCGTCGAACTCCGCGTCCCCGAGCAGGACCCAGACCGCCGGGTCGTCGAGCCCCTGGGCGCGCAGCCCGAGCGCGGTCCCGACCGCCAGCGGCAGACCGTGCCCGAGCGAGCCGGAGCTGATCTCCACCCCGGGGATCAGCAGGCGGTCCGGGTGGTGGCCGAGCGGCGAGTCGTAGGCGCCGAAGCTCGGGAGCAGCTCCGGGTCGATGAAGCCCTTCGCCGCCAGCACCGCGTAGTACGCCATCGGGCCGTGGCCCTTGGAAAGCAGGAAGCGGTCCCGCTCCTGGTCCTCCGCGGTGGCCGGGGTGACCCGCAGGACGCGGTCGTACAGCACCCAGAGCACGTCCAGGGTGGAGGTGGCGGCCGGGCCGTGCTTCTCGGCGCCGGTCATCCGGCCGATCAGGTCCGGGAGTTGCTCGAAGCCGGCCGCGGTGGCGGTGTTCGTCGTCATGCCCACGATCCTGCAACTTGAAGTCAGCTTGAAGTCAAGCGGCTACAGTGAGCGGCATGACCGCCCCCGCATCCGCCCGCGGCGAGAACTCCGGAGCCTCCACCGGACCGAGCCGGCACGACCTGCTCACCATCGGCCAGCTCTCCGAACGCAGCGGCCTCGCCACCTCCGCGCTGCGCTACTACGAGAAGCTCGAACTGATCCACGCCACCCGCACCACCGGCGGCCAGCGCCGCTTCACCCGCGGCACGCTGCGCCGGATCGCCTTCGTCCGCGCCGCCCAGCGCGTCGGCCTCTCCCTCGACGAGGCCAGGGTCGCCCTGGACCGGCTCCCCGAGCACCGCGCCCCCACCGGCACCGAGTGGGACGGCGTCGCCCGGTCCTGGCAGATCCGGATCGACGAGCAGATCGCCGAGCTGGAGCGGCTCAGGGCCAAGCTCACCGGCTGCATCGGCTGCGGCTGCCTCTCGCTCTCCCGCTGCGCCCTGTACAACGCCGCCGACCGCGCCGCCGCGGCCGGCCCGGGCGCGCGCTACCTGCTCACCCGCGACCCGGCCACCGGCCCCGAACCGGGCACCGACGACTGACCGCTCTCCCGCGACGCACGCCGAGGGCGGCCGCACCGGGCGCCCTGACGGCGAACGGCCCGGGCCTCACCCTCCGAGCAGCCGGTCCAGGTCGGCGCGGCCCGGCACGGCGCCGCGGGCACCGAGCGCGGTGACGGCGAAGGCCCCGGCGGCCACCGCGGTGGCCGCCGCCCGGGCGAGCGGGAGGCCGCGGGCGAGTTCGGCGGCGAGCGCGCCGCAGAAGACGTCACCGGCGCCGGTGCTGTCGACGACGGCCACCGGCGGCGCCGTCACGCGTTCGCCGCGGCCGTCCTCGGCGAATAGGGCGCCGTCGCCGCCGAGGGTGACCACCGCGGCCCCGCCGAGCGCCGCCAGCGCCCGGGCCGCCCCGGCCGGATCGTCGTCGCCGGTGAGCTGCCGGGCCTCGACCGCGTTGGCGACGAGCAGGGTGCCCGGTCCGGCCGCCCCGGCCGGGAGCGCCCCGGCGGGCGCGGCATTGTGCACCCATCGCGCACCCGGCACCGCGGCGACGGCCCCGGCCGCCGCTTCGAGGCACGGCGTCGGGACTTCGCCGCTGGTCAGCACCACGTCGCCGGCGCGCAGCCGCAGCGCGGCGAGGGCGTCGGCGACGTGCCCGGCCGACAGCAGCGCGTTCGCGCCCGGCAGCACCAGGATGCTGTTCTCCCCGCCGGGATCCACCATGACCAGGGCCTGCCCCGTCGCGGCCGCGCCCTCGGTGCCCACCGTGCCGGTGCCGACCGCGCGGCGCCGCAGCTCGGCGAGTGCCCGGCGGCCGGCGTCGTCCGCGCCGACCCTCGCGACCAGGTGGGTGGCCGCCCCGAGCGCGGCGGCGGCGACCGCCTGGTTGGCACCCTTGCCCCCGAAACCCTCGTCGACGGAGGTCACCAGCACCGTCTCACCGGGCGCGGGCAGGACGGGACAGCGCAGGATCCGGTCGGCGTTCACCGATCCGACGGCCACCACACGGCCGGGAGTCTCTCTGTTCACCCCTCCTGTCTAGACGGTCGGACGCCCGCGTGCCAGGCCGCCACGGACGGGTCGCGCGCGGAGTGAATATCCGGGCCGGCCGACTTCCCGCTCCCGGCACGACCACCACCCCGGCATTCCGGCTATTCACCGGCATCACTCCCCGCCGGAATTCCGCCGAACCCCGTGCCTTCCGCACATTCGCACGCATGGAATTGCGCGGACTGGTAAGACTCTTGTGATCACGAGAGGAGGTGGCAGACTGTGACTCGACGTCAACTGACAAGGAGCGGCCAGAGTGGACAGCCCGACCGTGCTCCGGCGTAGGCTCGGATCCGAGTTCCGCCGCCTGCGCGAGCAGACCGGGCTGCAGGCGAAAACCGTCGCCGACACCCTGGGATTCAGCGCCGCGAAGGTCTCGCGCATCGAATCGGGCCAGACCACCCTGAAGGAATCGGACGTCCGCGCACTGCTCGAACTGTACGGCGTCCGGGACGATTTCGAGCGGCGGCAGTTCATCTCACTGACCCGCCGCAGCACCCAGCGGGGTTGGTGGCACGACTACGGGGACGCCCTCCCCGACTGGTTCCAGACCTACGTCGGGCTGGAGGCCGATGCCGCCCGCATACGCGCCTACGAGACCGAGTTGATCCCCGGGCTGCTGCAGACGCCGGACTACGCCCGCGCCATGTTCCGGATCTCGCCGTCGGAGCAGCGGCACGGTGAGATCGAACGCCGGGTCAGACTCCGGATCCAGCGCCAGGAGGTCTTCCAGCGCGCCGATCCGCCGGTCGTCCAGGCGGTCCTCAACGAGTCCGCCCTGCGCCGCGCGGTCGGCGGGGCAGAGGTCATGCGCGCCCAGGTGCGCCATCTCGCCGAGTTGGCGCACAAGCCCAGCGTCACGATCCAGGTGCTTCCCTTCAGCACCGGAACGCACCCCGCCATGAGCATGGCCTTCCACATTCTCTCCTTCGCCGACGTACCGGGCGACATCGTCTATGTCGAGGCATTGACGAGCAGCCTCTACCTGGAGAAGGAGTCGGACATCGCGCGTCATGTGATCGTGTTCGACCAGCTCGCGTCGACCGCCATGAACGCCGAGGAGTCCCTGTCCTGGATGCACGATCTCGTCGCGGAGGGGTACGGAGATGACGACTGACCTGGTGTGGCGCAAGAGCAGCTTCAGCGGCAGCGAGGGCGGGAACTGCGTGGAGGTCGCGGACGGTGCCGCCGGTGCGGTGCCGGTGCGGGACAGCAAGGACCCGTACGGCCCCTCCCTCACCTTCACCGCCGACGCCTGGGGCTCCTTCCTGACCGCCCTGCACACCGGTGAGCTGACCGTCCGGCCCTGAAGTCGCCGGCGACGCCCGTGGTCTACTGCCGGTCATGCCGCTGCTGATGCTGGACCTCGACAACACCCTGATCGACCGTGATGCCGCCTTCCTGGCCTCCGCCCGGGCGTTCCTGGCCGAGCACGGCCTGCCCGGCAGCGACCTCGGCTGGATCGCGGAGCTCGACGCGAGCGGGTACACCCCGGAGGACCGGATGGCCGCCGCCCTGGCGGCCCGGTACGGGAGTTCGGTACCGGCGAGCGCCGTCGACGCCCTGCTCGACAACGGTGGCGCCGACCTCGTGGAGCTCGCCGCTCCCACCCGCCGGGCACTGGCCCGGGCCCGGGGCGACGGCTGGGCGTGCGTCATCGTCACCAACGGCCGTACCGGGCAGCAGGAGGCGAAGATCCGCCGTACCGGGCTCGACCGGATCGTCCAGGGCTGGGTGGTCTCCGAGGCCGTCGGCCACAAGAAGCCCGCTCCGGAGATCTTCCGGGCCGCGGCCGAGACGGTGGGGCAGCCGCTCGGCGGCGCCTGGATGGTCGGCGACTCGGCGCACGCCGACATCGCGGGCGCGCACGCGCTCGGCCTGGGCAGCGTCTGGGTGTCGGCCGGCCGCTCGTGGGCGCAGGACGCGTACCGGCCCACCCTGGTCGCCGAGGACGTCGCCACCGCGATCGGCCGCGCGCTCGACCACGCCTGCGGCGGGGGGACCGGCGGCGGGGCGACCGGCGGCCGGTGACGGCCCGGAAAGCTTTACCTCCTGCTGGGGGAACGGCCCCCTCCGCCCAGCTCTCCACGCCCCCTCAACGGCCACCGGAGGCACCCCCGGCGGGCGGACGCGGCGGGCCGCGAGGGGTGGGGCCAGAGCTGCCCGACGGGCCGTCGGGGCCGCCCCGGCGGGCTTCCGGCACGGCCTCCACCGGCCCGGAAAATGGCCTCCGACCAGCCAGTTTCCCTCTTCCGGCGACTAGAATCGAGGGGACCGGACGGCCCCGCGTCCGCCCGTGGAGAGGACCAGATGCACCGCGACATCCGCACCACCGACGACGTCCTGGACCTGCTGGACCAGCTCTTCCCCCCCGCCGCCGACCGGTGGACGGACCAGGCCCGCGACTGGTGGGACCAGTTCTACGCGGACCGCTCCGCGCCGCGCCCCTTCTTCGTCCCCAAGCCCGACGAGAACCTCGTCTCCTACCTGGACCGCGGCCTGCTCACCCCCGGCCGTGCCCTGGACCTCGGCGCCGGCCCCGGACGCAACGCCATCCACCTCGCCTCGCAGGGCTTCGAGGTGGACGCCGTCGACCTCTCCCCCACCGCCGTCGCCTGGGCCGGCGAACGGGCCCGCGAGGCCGGCGCCGACGTGCGCTTCCACTGCGGCAACATCTTCACCGTCGAACTCCCGCACCGGCAGTACGACCTGGTGTACGACTCGGGCTGCCTGCACCACCTCCCGCCGCATCGGCGGATCAGCTACCTCGCCCTGCTGGAGCGGGTGTTGAAGCCGGGCGGGCACCTCGTCGTGAACGCCTTCGCGGCCGGCGCCATGGGCTCCGAACTCCCCGACCGGGAGCTCTACCGCAACGGCCGGCTGGACGGCGGCCTCGCCTACACCCCGGACGAACTGCGCCACCTCTTCTCGGAGTTCACCGAGATCGAGATCCGCCCGATGGTGCCGCACGGGCCCGACTCGCCGCTCTTCGGCATCCCGGTGCTGCTGAGCGCCCTGTTCCGGCGCCCGGCCGAGTAGGCCCGGGCGCCGGGGTTCGCGTGGTGCCGGGAGTGCGCGGTGCCGGGAGTGCGTGGTGCCGGGAGTGCGCGGTGCCGGGGTTCGCGTGGTGCCGGGAGTGCGTGGTGCCGCTACGCCACGACGGCGAGCGGCATCACCCGCCCGCCGTCGGTCAGCAGCATCGCCACCGCGCTCACCGCGCCGGTGGCGAGGTCGACCCGCAGGACCAGCACCCGCTGCCCCTGGTTCTCCGAGCCGTGCTGGACGGTGGTGTACGCCGCGTTGGCGGCGCGGTCGACCACGAACGCCTCCTCCTGGACGGCGGGCCCCCAGAACTGCTCGGGGATGGTGGCGAGCGGCTTGAGCGCGATCCGCGGGTGGGCCGGGTCGGCGGTGTCCACGGTGGCCAGCGCGAGTTCGCGCCCGTCGGCGCTGAGCACCTGGCGGTCGCCCACCAGCGCCTTGGGGTTGAGCACTCCGCCACTGACCTCCGCGACCGGGTTGGCGGCGAGCGTGGCCACCGGGCCGACCCGGACGGTCCGCCGGTCGTCCGCGGCGACCGTCAGCGAGCCGTCGCCGTTGGCCACCGCCCGCTTCGCCACCTGCGCCGACACCACCCGGCCGCCGAGGAAGGCGAGCGCCTCGGGGGCGCGCACCCCGATCCCCTCGACCGGGTGCTCCCCGGTGCCGTCCGGCCGGACGGCCCGCAGGCGCCCGTCGGCCGCCGGACCGCTCGACTCGGCCCAGTGCACGACCTCGCCGCTCACCGGGTCGACGACCGGGGCGCTCTGGCGGGTGCCCGCGCCGGCGGCGGGCAGGCCGGAGATGTCCTTGAGGTCGGTCGGGCCGCCCTGGCCGAGCACGGAGACGCGGGGCTCACCGGGGTGGTCCGCGTCCTGGAAGCCGTACTGCGCGGTGCCGACCATCCCGGCGAAGCCGGCGGTGAAGCCGGCCGGGGTCGCACAGCCGCGGATGTTGGTCGGCGGCTTGGCGAGCCCGTTGCTGACCGCGAAGCTGCGCACCTTCCGCGCCGCGCCGTCCGCGCCGACGGTGACCAGGACGCAGCGCTCGTCCGGCGTCCCGGCGTGCGTGCTCACCGAGAGGACCAGGCCGCCGACCTCGGTCGCGGTGGGCAGCGTGTCGAGGAGCACCTTCTCCGGGAACCGCACCTCGGCCGTCGGCCCGCCGGTGCCCGTCGTGGCACCCGCCGACGGAGTGGCCTCCCCCGTCCCCGTACCGCCGCTCTGGCACGCCGTCAGCGCCAGCAGCGGCACGGCGGCCGCCGCCAGGACAGCCCTGCGCAAGGGCTTCATGCCCCCCACCTCCACCCGTTCGGTTCCGGCCCAGGGTAGCCGGGCCCGGTTCCGGGCCGTACGGCGGCGGCCGGTCGGTCGGTCCGGCGGGTGACCGGGGGCGGTCCCGCCGACCGCCGGGCGCGGTCGCGGCCGCGGCAGCTCAGGACCGCGCCGGGGCAGTGCTCCCGGGAGGGGTACCGGAAGGCGGACTCCTCGTCGCCGCCCCCCTGGCCGTCGCCGGACGCCGATGCCCTACGGTGGGCGCCGGAAGGGGTGGCACATGACCGACGACCGACCGACGAACTCGGCTCCACCGCCCACGCCTTGGCCGCTGATCGCGACCGGGAAGCCGTTCGCCGACCGGGTCGGCGACCTGGTCCGGGCCTGGGAGGCCGACGGGCGGGACCCGGACCGGCTGGTGGACGGGAAGCCGTTCTTCGCCCTGTACTGCTGGCACCTGTGGACCATCCGCGAGGGCCGGCCGCACGACGCCGCCACGGCCGCGTACGTGGCGAGCGCCCACCGGGCGAACGGCGGCGCGGCCGGCTGGGACGCCCTGCTGCGCGGCCGGGCGTACTGCTCCTGCCACGGCGAGCGCTGGCGGCTGGAGAACCTCTCGATCTGCCTCGGCTGCCTGGAGTACGTCTGCTTCGAGCTCGGCCGGCCGTGCTGCCACGGCGCGCCGGTCGTCGGCTGAGGCTCGGCCGGAACCGGCCCCGCCGGACCGCCCGACCGCCCGGCTACCGCCCGACTGCCCGACCCGCCCGGGTACCGCCCGACCGCCCGGGTGCCGCCCGACCGACAGTCCGTCAGCCGGCCAGCAGCCGGGCCAGCAGCGCCGCCGGACCCTCCGGCAGGCTGCCGTGCACCAGCTCCGTCCGGTGGACCAGCCGCGGCTCCCGGACCGGCACGGCGACGACGCCCGCCGCGCCCTCCGCCGCCGGGGCCGGGAGGACGACCAGGCCGTGCCCGGCGGCGACCAGGGCGAGCAGGCCCCGGACGTCCGTACCCAGGTAGCGCGCGGCCGGGCGGAACCCGTCGACGGCGGTGGCGGCCCGCAGCCGGGCCGCGTCCGGCGCCAGGTCGGGAGCGTCCAGCCAGCGCGCGGCGGACAGGTCGGCCAGGGCCAGACCCGCGCGGCCGGCCAACGGGTGCCCGGCGGGCAGCGCGACGGCGAGCGGCCGCTCCCCGACCGCGACCGTGCCGAGCGGACCGACCTCCGGGAGCGGCAGCGGGTCGCTCGGGGCCGCGAGCCCGTCGATCAGGGCGAGGTCCACCTCGCCGGTCGCCACCTGGGCGGGCAGCGCCTGCGGGGGGAGGACCCGCACGACGAGGTCCAGTCGCGGGTACTCCCGGCGCACGTCGGCCAGCGCGCTCCCGAGCGCGGCGCCGACCGCCAGCGGGGTGGCCCCGAGCACCAGGCGGGCGCTCGGGGTGCCCGCCAGGCGTGCGACGTCGGCGCGCGCCGCGTCCAGCCGCACCAGCAGCGGGGCGGCGTGCTCCAGCAGCCGCGCGCCGGCCTCGGTCGGTCCGACCGGGCGGCGGCCGAGCAGGACCGTCCCGAGATCGGCCTCCAGCGCGGCGATCTGCTGGGAGACCGCGGACTGCGTGAAGCCGAGCGCACGGGCCGCCTCGGAGAAGGAGCCGAGCCGGACCACGGTGACGAAGGTGCGCAGCTGCTGGGGGTCCATGGCTATCAGATCCTCTGATCCAAAGGTAAGAGATCATCGTTGGCGCTGATCCAGAGTCAGGGGTCAGGATAGCCGCATGACCTATCTGACCCCCCGCCTCGCCCTGGTCGGCGACCGCTCCCCCGCCGTCCGCTCGCACGCCCGCGTGCCCGGGCTGCTCGACGCCCTCGCCACCCGCGACCAGCTCGCCCTGGACGCCTACTGGATCCCCACCGGGGACGCCGGGGCAGCGGGCGCCCTCGACGGCTTCGACGCCGTCTGGCTGCTCCCGGGCAGCCCCTACCGCAGCGAGGCGGGCGCGCTGGCCGCCGTCCGCACCGCCCGCGAGCGGGGCATCCCGTTCCTCGGCACCTGCGCCGGCTTCCAGCACGCCGTGGTGGAGTACGCCCGCAACGTCTGCGGCATCGACGGCGCGGCGCACGGCGAGAGCCACCCCGACGAGGACGACCTGGTGATCGTGCCGCTCAGCTGTTCACTGGTCGGGCACGAGGGCGCGGTGCGGATCGCCCCCGGCACCCTCGCCGAACGCGTGCTCGGGGAGACCCGGACGCTGGAGCGCTACCACTGCCAGTACGGGCTGAACCCGGCCTACCTGGAGCGGCTGCGCGCGCCCGGGCTGCGGTTCAGCGGTACGGACGAGGCCGGCGAGCCGCGGATCCTCGAACTGCCGGAGCACCCCTTCTTCCTGGCCTCGCTCTTCCAGCCCGAACTGGCCGGGGACGGCACCCGGGCGCACCCCTTCGTCCGGGCGCTGGCCGCCGCGGCGGCCGAGCACGCCAGCGCGGCCGCCCGCGCCTGAACCGGCCGCACCTGAGCCGGCCGCCGGGGTGCGGGCGGGAACGGCGGGCTCACATCGGCAGCGACCGCAGCCGCACCGGCCCGTCGGGCAGCCGCGCCCCCTCGGTCAGCGGTGTCCACATGGTCCGCAGCGGCATCGGTACGACCCGCCCGCCCGGCTGCTCCACCAGCACCTCACCCGCCGTCTCCCGCCAGCCGAGCCGCTCGTAGAGCGCGACCAGCGGCGGCCGGCAGAACAGCAGCGCGTACCGCGGGCCCAGCGTCCGGGCGTGCGCCAGGGCCGCGCCGACCACCACCCGGGCCAGGCCCCGGCCCCGGGCGTCGGGGGCGACGGCCACGCCGCCGACCCCCACCGCCTCGGTGTCCATCCCGCCGACCGTCAGCGGCAGCGGCAGCAGGCCGGCGTGGGCGACCAGGCGGCCGTCCGCCGCCCGGACGCCGAAGTGGATCTCCTTCGGCAGCCAGGTCAGGCCGGTGTGCGCGACCCCGAAGGGATCGTCACCGGCGCCCAGGATCTCTTCGAGGTCGCGCCGGGCGTACTCGGCGAGGCGAACGGCAGCGGCGGCGGGTGCGGGAGCGGGCGCGGCAGCGACGGCGGGAGCGGGGTGATCGGCCATCCCCCCATGATCGCCTTCCCGGCCGGCTTCGAGAAGGGTCAGCCCTGACGGGCCTTCAACGCGTTCCAGACCTCGTCGACCCGGGGGGCGAGTGCCTCCAGCGGTCCGCTGTTGTCGATCACCACGCCCGCGACGGCCAGCCGGTCGGCCCGGGAGGCCTGCGCGGCCATCCGGGCCCGGGCCTCCTCCTCGGTCATGCCGCGCAGCCGGACCAGCCGGTCGATCCGCACCTCGTCGTCGGCGTCGACCACCAGGACCAGGTCGTACAGCGGGGCGAGGCCGTTCTCCGCCAGCAGCGGGACGTCGTGCACCACCACCGCGTCCGGGGCGGCGGCCGCCTCCAGCTCGGCGGACCGGGCCCGGACCAGCGGGTGGACGATCGCGTTCAGCGCCCGCAGCCGCTCGGGGTCGGCGAAGACGACGGCGCCGAGCGCCGGGCGGTCCAGCGCACCGTCCGGCCGCAGCACGCCCTCGCCGAACTCGGCCACCACGGCGCCCAGGCCGTCCGTCCCCGGGGCGACCACCTCACGGGCGATCACGTCCGAGTCCACGATCACCGCGCCGTGGGCGGCGAGCAGCCGCGACACCTCGCTCTTGCCCGCACCGATGCCACCCGTCAGTCCGATCTTCAGCATGGCGCCAGGCTACCGGCGCCCCCGGCCCGCGGTCAGCCCCGACCGGGCTCAGTCCAGGTCGAGGCTCTCGCCGTCCCCGAGGGTGCGCAGCTCGGCGCCCGTCCCCGGGCCGCCGGGGCCGACCAGTCGGGTGTGCACGGCCAGGCCCGCCGGGCTGAGCACCGCGTCGTGGATCGGCAGCGCCCGGCGCGGGCCCGCCTCCCGGACGTAGTCGACCAGTTCGGAGACCTTGGTCCACGGGGCGGCGATCGGGAGCAGCAGCGTCTCCACCACGTGCGGCGGCACGGTCAGCGCGTCACCGGGGTGGAAGAGCCGGCCGTCGAAGAGGAAGCCGATGTTCTTCACCGGCGGGATGTCCGGGTGGATCACCGCGTGCCACTCGCCGTGCACGGAGACCTCGATCCCGCCGATCTCGAAGGCGTCGCCCTCGCCGACCACCGCGACCCGAGGGGCGACGCCGTCCAGCTGGTCGGCGACCGCTCGGTTGGTCCAGACCCGCAGCGCCGGGTCGGCCTCCAGGGCGGCGCGCAGCCGGGCCTCCTCGAAGTGGTCGGCGTGCTCGTGGGTGATCAGCACCGCGTCCGCGCCGGCGAAGGCGGCGGGGTCGGTGAACATCCCGGGGTCGACGACGACGGTGGTGCCGCCGTGCTCCAGGCGGACGCAGGCATGGCCGAACTTGGTGATTCGCATGGGAAAACCGTACAGCAAGGCTGTGCAGTTTCGCTGTACACCTGAGCGATAGACTTCTCCCATGACCAGCGACACCGCAGGCGGCCGCGACACCGCCGCCGCTCCGCGTCCGGAGACCCTCGAACTGGCCGCCGACCTCCGCGCCGCCGTCGGCGACCTGGTCCGCGCGCTCCGCCCCGGCGACACCCTGCCGCAGAACCAGGCGGGCGTCCTCGGCCTGCTGATCCGCGACGGGCAGGCCCTCACCGTCAGCGAACTCGCCACCCGCCAGCGCGTCCGCCACCAGTCGATGGCCCGCACGGTCGCCCTGCTCACCGGGGCCGGCCTGGTCACCCAGGAGCCGCACGCCACCGACGGACGCAAGCTGCTCGTCTCCCCCACCCGGGCCGGCCGCGCCGCCCTCGCCGAGCAGCGCGCCCGCCGCGAGGCCCGGATCGCCACCGCCATCGAGGCCCGACTCACCCCCGGGGAGCGGGAGACCCTCCGCGACGCCGTCGCCCTGCTGCGCCGCCTGCCCTGACCGCCGCGCACGGCGGCGGGCAACTCCCCGGACGGGGAGCGGTTCTGACGCCCTGCTAGGGTCCGAACCCGTGACAGACAGGGCTCAGCAGCAGTACGAGGCCATGCGGGGCCACTTCCACCGGGCCGCCGAGCAGCGCGGCTTCGTGCTCGACCCCGCGCAGGAACCGCCGGTCGAACGGCTCAGCCGACTCGCGGGGGAACTGGCCCGCCCGACCTGGCGGCCGCGGCAGCCACCACGGCACCTCTACCTCTGGGGACCGGTCGGCCGCGGCAAGAGCTGGCTGGTGGACACCTTCCTCGACGGCCTGCCCACCCCGCGCAAGCGCCGGCTGCACTTCCACGACTTCTTCCGCCGGCTGCACGAGGGCGTCGCGCAGGAGTCCCACGCGCACCGGGCGGGCTCCGCGGTCGACCGGGCCGTCGACGAGCTGCTCGGGGACTGCCGGCTGCTGGTCTTCGACGAGTTCCACGCCCACGACGCGGGCGACGCCATGCTGGTCGCCCGTCTGTTCACCACCCTGCTCAACCGCCGGACCACCCTGGTGACCACGTCCAACTACCCGCCCGACGGACTGATGCCGGACCCGCTCCACCACCACCTCTTCGAGCCGACGATCAGGCTGATCACCGAACGGATGGACGTCCTGGGCGTCTGCGGGGCGGTGGACTTCCGGCGGCAGCCGCGCGCCGAGGACGCCCGGCAGCGCTTCACCCGCGGCGCCCGGCTGCTTCCGGGGACGGAGCGGGCCGCGGGCCTCACACCGCCCCGGCCCGAGGAGGCCACCGCGGTGACGGCGCACCACCGCGAGCTGCCGGCCCGGGCGGTCCGCGACGACCTGGTCTGGCTCGGTTTCGACGAGCTGTGCGAGGGCCGCACCGCCGTACCCGACTACCTGGCGCTCGCCGAGCGCTTTCCCACGCTCGTCCTGGACGGTGTGCCGCCGCTGGCCACCGCCTCCTCCGACGCGCGCCAGCGCTTCGCCAACCTGGTCGACGTCTGCTGCGACCGCGACACCCGCCTGGTGCTGATCGGCGCCGACCCGCTCGCCGGACTGCCCGCCGGCTCCGGCCTGCTGCGCGACCTCGACCGCACCGCCAGCCGGCTCGCCCTGCTCCGGCAGCCCGGCTGAGCCTCAGGTGTCCGCGCCCACCCCGGCGCCCGCCAGGTCGTGGACGGGGGCCCGCGGCACCGGCAGCACGGCCGGCTCGATGGCCGGCAGTTCGACGTGCTCGCTCAGGCCGAA
Organism: Kitasatospora sp. NPDC001603; assembly: GCF_040298365.1. Taxonomy (NCBI): domain Bacteria; kingdom Bacillati; phylum Actinomycetota; class Actinomycetes; order Kitasatosporales; family Streptomycetaceae; genus Kitasatospora; species Kitasatospora sp. NPDC001603. The sequence continues at coordinate 26,478 of NZ_JBEPAA010000014.1, read as the reverse complement.
CCGCCGGTGCAGCCGCCGCAGCGGAGCCGGGGCCCACCAGTTGAACTCGCCGAAGAGGCTCATCGCGGCGGGCACCAGCAGGCAGCGGACCAGGGTGGCGTCCACCGCCACGGCGACGGCCAGCGCGATGCCCATCTGCTTGACCATCAACATGTCGCCGAGCGCGAATCCGGCGAAGACGATCACCATCAGCAGGGCCGCCGAGGTGATGATCTTCCCGCTGCGCTGGACGCCCAGTTCGACCGCCCGGGTACAGCTGTGCCCCTTGTCCCGCAGTTCCTTGATCCGGGCGAGCAGGAACACCTCGTAGTCCATCGACAGGCCGAACGCGAAGGCGAAGACCAGCACCGGGATGAACGTCTCCAGCCCGCCCGTGGGGCTGAAGCCGAGCAGACCGCTGAACCAGCCGTCCTGGAAGACCAGGGTGAGCGCGCCCAGGGAGGCGCCGAGCGAGAGCAGGTTCATCAGCAGGGCCTTGACCGGCATCACCAGCGAGCCCGTCATCAGGAAGAGCAGCACCAGCGTCCCGAGCGCCACCAGGCCGAGCGCGATCGGGCCCCGGGTGAGCAGTTCGTGCTGGAAGTCGACCACCGAGGCGGCCCCGCCGGTGACGTAGGTGGTGAGCCCGCTCCGGTCGGCGCGCAGCTCCTTGACCACCTGTTCGGCCTCGGCGCCCTGGGGATCGCCGTGCACCAGCACGTCGATGGTGGAGAGCCGGTCGCCGACCGGGGTCACCGCCCGGACGCCGTCCACTCCGGGCAGCTTGGCGACCACGTCGTCCGCGTACGCCTGGGCCACCGGCGCGCCGCCCTCGACGACCACGGTGATCGGGGCCTGGGCGGACTGCGGGAAGCGCTGGTCGATGGTCTCGGCGACCTGCCGGCCGGCCGAGGAGGCGGGCAGCACGGCGGCCCCGGAGGTCCGCATGTCGGCGTGCAGGAACGGCGCCCCGGCGGCCATCAGCAGCGCGGTGCAGGCGAGGGCGACCGGGACGGCGCGCTTGCGGACCCGGCGGACGGTGCGGCTGAAGAAGCCCTCGTCGGGGACGGGCCCGCTCGGTGCCCTGATCCGGCTCCCGGCGAAGCCGAGCAGCGCGGGTATCAGGGTCAGGGCCGCGGCCACGGCGATCACCACCACGCTGACTCCGGCGGCGGCGACCGCGCCGAGCACCGGACTGGTGAAGACGAAGAGGCCGGAGAGCGCCACGGCGACGGTCAGTCCGGAGAAGGCCACCGTCCGGCCCGCGGTGGCGGCGGTCCGTTCGACGGCGGCGGCGATGCCCGCGCCGTGCCCGCGTTCCTCGCGGAAACGATTCACCATGAGCAGTGCGTAGTCGATCGACAGGCCCAGTCCCAGCACGGTGGCGATCGGCAGCACGCTGGTGTCGATGTCCATGATCCTGCTGAACCCGAACATGGCCAGCAGCGCGCCGCCCACCGAGGCGACCGCGCCGATCACCGGCAGGCTGGCGGCGGCCAGGCCGCCGAAGACCAGCACCATGACGACCAGGGTGAGCGGCAGGGTGACGATCTCGCCGAACCGGGTGTCCTTCTCGGTCTGCTTCTTGACCTCCTGCTCCAGCACGAGGTCGCCGCCGACGGTGACCGCGGCCCCGTCCGCCCGGATCCCGGCGAGGCGCTGGCCGACGGCGTCGGCCTGCGCGGCGATACTGTCGTCGGCCATCCGGACCGAGACCAGGCCGGCGCCGCCGTCGGCCGAGCGCAGCGCGGCGGCGGCCGGGCCGGGGCCGTAGGCGTCGCTGACCGAGGAGACCCCCGGCAGTGCGGCGATCTCGGCGGTGGCGCGGGTGACGGCGTCCCGGACCCCCGGGTCGTCGACGGGCCTGCCGTCCACCACCGCGGTCACCGTGCCCCGGGCCGGGTCGGCCGCGGTGACCACCGCGCTGCCGCGGTCGGCCTCGGAACTGGCCGAGGAGGCACCGGCGACGGACCCCTCGAACACCCGGCCGCCGATCAGGACCCCGACCACCAGGACGACGGCCCAGAGACCGAGGACCCACCGCCGGTGCCGGAAGCAGAACCGGCCGAGGGCAGCGAGCCGCCCGTCGACCTGACGGCCGGCGGACGTGCGGGTGGGGGGTGTCACTGCGGTGCTACGGCGCATGTGCGGGGGGTGCCTAGCGTGTGGGGCCGGAGTGAACGGCCCGTCGGGCAACTCATCCCAAGGTAGGGCCTAGGTCCTGAATCACCCATAGGCACCCGATGAGCCCCTTATCACAAAAATCCAGCGGATAAGGAACAAATAAGTGAATGCCCAAAACAATGAGCCCCACCCGGAGTTCCGGGTGGGGCTCATCGATCAAGCGGCTATGCGCAGGGCACTAGCGAAGGGCGAGAGCTCAGCTCTGGCCGCCCGCCAGCTTCTCGCGCAGGGCAGCCAGGGCCTCGTCCGAAGCGAGAGCGCCGGAGCCCTCGTCGCTGCTGGAGGAGTACGAGCCACCGGCGGCGGCGGCGACAGCGTCGCCACCCTCGGCAGCGGCCTCGGCGTCGGCCTCGCGGCTCTTGATGACCTGGGCCTGGTGCTGCTCGAAGCGGGACTGCGCCTCGGCGTACTGGCGCTCCCACTCCTCACGCTGCTTCTCGAAGCCGGGCAGCCAGTCGTTCGCCTCGGGGTCGAAGCCCTCCGGGTAGATGTAGTTGCCCTGGTCGTCGTACGAAGCGGCCATGCCGTACAGGGTGGGGTCGAACTCGACCTCGGCCGGGTTGGCACCGAGGGCCTCGTTGGCCTGCTTCAGCGAGAGGCTGATGCGACGACGCTCGAGGTCGATGTCGATGACCTTGACGAAGATCTCGTCGCCGACCTGGACGACCTGCTCCGGGATCTCGACGTGGCGCTCGGCCAGCTCGGAGATGTGGACCAGACCCTCGATGCCCTCGTCCACGCGGACGAACGCACCGAACGGAACCAGCTTGGTGACCTTACCCGGAACGACCTGGCCGATCTGGTGGGTACGGGCGAACTGCTGCCACGGGTCCTCCTGGGTCGCCTTCAGCGACAGGGAGACGCGCTCGCGGTCCATGTCAACGTCGAGAACCTCGACGGTGACCTCCTGGCCGACCTCGACAACCTCGGACGGGTGGTCGATGTGCTTCCAGGACAGCTCGGAGACGTGAACCAGACCGTCGACGCCGCCGAGGTCCACGAACGCACCGAAGTTGACGATCGAGGAGACGACGCCGGAGCGCACCTGACCCTTCTGCAGGGTGGTGAGGAAGGTCTGGCGGACCTCGCTCTGGGTCTGCTCCAGCCAGGCACGGCGGGACAGGACCACGTTGTTGCGGTTCTTGTCCAGCTCGATGATCTTGGCCTCGAGCTCCTTGCCCACGTAGGGCTGGAGGTCGCGGACGCGGCGCATCTCGACGAGCGAGGCCGGCAGGAAGCCACGGAGGCCGATGTCGAGGATGAGACCACCCTTGACGACCTCGATGACGGTACCGGTGACGATGCCGTCCTCTTCCTTGATCTTCTCGATCGTGCCCCAGGCGCGCTCGTACTGAGCACGCTTCTTGGACAGGATGAGACGACCCTCCTTGTCCTCCTTCTGGAGAACCAGGGCCTCGATGTTGTCCCCGACGGAGACGACCTCGTGCGGGTCGACGTCGTGCTTGATCGAGAGCTCACGGGACGGGATGACGCCCTCGGTCTTGTAACCGATGTCGAGGAGCACCTCGTCACGGTCGACCTTCACGATGACGCCCTCGACGATGTCGCCATCGTTGAAGTACTTGATGGTCTCGTCGATCGCGGCGAGGAACGCTTCCGCGTCGCCGATGTCGTTGACCGCGACCTGCGGGGTGGTGCTGAGGGAGGAGTCGGTGGGGCTCGTCATTAGGAAAAGGGCTCCGGTACGGACATGAAGTCGTAGGTAATGCCACGCGGAGGGCCCGTATCGCTCCCACCGAAAGCCGGACAGCCAAGAACACGGCGCACCGAAACATCCCGCACAGCGAGAAATCGATGTCCGTCTTGCGACCGTGGGGTCTTCGACAGATGCGAGCGCGACCTGCTCCGTCCGAGGCGCGCAGGCCCGCAGCGCAACTTGTAGCATACGGGGACGGCCAGGCACGGTCAACGCCAAGGGCGCCAAGACGGTGGAGGCCGGTATGGATCAGGCCATATCCTCCGATTGCGCACCTATGGTGGCGGCCGCAGGAAGCCCTTCCCCGGATGCCACCGCCTGGATCCGGGCCCTGACGGGCCGGCTCGCGGCAGCGGCGCTTCCGCAGACCACACCCTACGCGATGGGCTCTATCACCGTGGCCACCACCCCCCTGTCCGACCCGCATGATCTTGACGACGACGGCGACGACGCGCTAAGGCGCGAGGCCGAGGCCGACGAGAGCAGCCGGGCCAGCCGGCACTGGTGGGACCGCAACGCGGACGAATACCAGGACGAGCACGGCGAGTTCCTCGGCGACGACCGCTTCACCTGGTGCCCGGAGGGCCTGGACGAGGCTGACGCCCGACTGCTCGGGGAGGTCGCGGACCGCCGCGTCCTGGAGATCGGCGCCGGCGCCGCCCAGTGCTCCCGCTGGCTGGCCGCCCGGGGCGCCCGGCCGGTCGCGCTGGACATCTCGCACCGCCAGCTCCAGCACTCCCGCCGGATCGACCTCGCCCGCGGCGGCACGCCCGTGCCGGTGGTCCAGGCCGACGCGGCGGTGCTGCCGTTCGCCGACGGCGCCTTCGACCTGGCCTGCTCGGCGTACGGGGCGGTGCCGTTCAGCGCCGACACCGGCGCGCTGATGCGCGAGGTGCGCCGGGTGCTGCGGCCCGGCGGGCGCTGGGTGTTCTCGGTGACCCACCCGATCCGCTGGGCGTTCCCGGACGAGCCCGGCGTCGAGGGGCTGACCGCCACCGCCTCGTACTTCGACCGCACCCCCTACGTCGAGCAGGACGAGCGGGGCCGGGCCACCTACGTCGAGCACCACCGCACGATCGGGGACCGGGTGCGCGAGCTGGTCGGCGCCGGGTTCCGGCTGCTGGACGTGGTGGAGCCGGAGTGGCCGGCCGGGCTCGACCAGGAGTGGGGCGGCTGGTCGCCGCTGCGCGGGCGGCTGATCCCGGGCACGGCGATCTTCGTCTCCGAACGGGACTGAGCGGACCGGCCGCGTCGGCGGACCGGCGCCCGGCGCGGCCGGGCCGGGGAGTCGGGGCCGCCGTGGCCGGGCCGGGGAGTCGGGGCCGCCGTGGCCGGGCCGGGCCGGGGAGTCCGGGAGTCGGGGAGACTGTCCGGGTGAACCCCGCCTGGCGCGATCTGCCCGTCCGTACCGCCCTGCCGGCCCTGCACCGCGCGCTCGACCGGCGCGGGGTGGCCGCGCTGGCCGCCCCGCCCGGCACCGGCAAGACCACCCTGGTGCCGCTGGCCCTCGCCGGGCTGCTCACCGAGGAGGGCGACCGCCCGGTCCGCCGGGTGCTGGTCGCCGAGCCGCGCCGGCTCGCGGTGCGGGCGGCGGCCCGGCGGATGGCCTGGCTGCTCGGCTCGACGGTGGGGGCCGAGGTCGGCCACACCGTGCGCGGCGAGCGCCGGGTCGGGCCGGACACCGTGGTCGAGGTGGTGACCACCGGCGTCCTGCTCCAGCGCCTCCAGCGCGACCAGGAACTGCCCGGGGTGGACGTGGTGGTGCTGGACGAGTGCCACGAACGGCACCTGGACGCCGACACCGCGCTCGCCTTCCTGCTGGACGTCCGGGCGGCGCTGCGGCCGGAGCTGCGGATCGTCTGCGCCTCGGCGACCTCGGACACCGCCGCCTGGGCCGAACTGCTCGGCGGCGCCGAGGGCCCGGCGCCCGTCGTCGAGGCGCACGGCGTCTCGCACCCGGTCGACGTGGTGTGGGCGCCGCCGCCCCGGGCCGTCCGGCCCGCGCACGGCACCCGGGTCGACCCGGCGCTGCTGGAGCACGTCGCGGCCACCGTCCGGCGGGCGCTCGCCGAGTGCCGGGGCGACGTGCTCTGCTTCCTGCCCGGCGTCGGCGAGATCACCCGGGTCGCCGGGCTGCTCGCGGACGCCCCGGCGCAGGTGCTCCAGTTGCACGGCCGGGCCCCGCAGTCGGTGCAGGACGCGGCGCTCGCGGCGGGCGAGGGCCGCCGGGTGGTGCTGTCCACCGCCGTCGCCGAGTCCTCGCTGACCGTGCCGGGGGTGCGCGTCGTGGTCGACGCCGGCCTGGCGCGCGAGCCGCGCACCGACCACGCGCGCGGCCTGGCCGGCCTGGTGACCGTCCGGGCGTCGCTGGCCGCCGCCCGGCAGCGCGCCGGGCGGGCCGGGCGCGAGGCGCCGGGCACCGTCTACCGCTGCTGGGCGGAGGCCGAGGACGCCCTCGCCGCGCGCTGGCCGACGCCCGAGATCGCGCTCGCCGACCTGACGCCGTTCGCCCTCCAGGCCTCCTGCTGGGGCGACCCGGACGCGACCGGGCTCGCGCTGCCCGACCGGCCCCCGGCCGGGGCGATGGCCGCCGCCCGGCAGACCCTGCGGGCGCTCGGCGCGGTGGACGCCGACGGCCGGCCCACCGCGCGCGGCGTCCGGCTGGCCCGGACGGGGCTCCACCCCCGGCTCGCCCGCGCCCTGGTGGACGGCGCACCGGCGGTCGGCGCGCGGCGGGCCGCCGAGGTGGTGGCCCTGCTGTCGGAGGAGCCGCCGCGCGCCCTCGGGGACGACCTGGGCGCCGTGCTGCGGACCGTCCGGGACGGCCGCGACCCGTACCAGGGCCGCTGGCGCGAGGAGGTGCGGCGACTGCTGCGCGGGGTGGACGGGAGCCCGGCGACCCCGCTGCCGGACGCGACGGCGGTTGGTCTGGTGGTGGCGCTGGCCTTCCCCGAGCGGATCGCCCGGGCCCGGGTGGAGAAGCCCGAACCGGGAGCCCGCAGCCCCTACCTGATGGCCTCGGGCACCGCCGCCGAGCTGGCGCCGGGCACCGCGCTGGGCTCGGTGCCCTGGCTGGCCGTCGCGGCGGCGGACCGGCCGGCCGGCTCGCCGTCCGCGCGGGTGCTGCACGCGGCCGCACTGGACGAGGAGACGGCCCGGCTGGCGGGGGCCCCGCTGCTGACCACCCGGGAGGAGGTGCGCTGGGACGTCCGGCGCCGCGAGGTGACCGCCCGGCGGGTGGAGTCGCTGGGCGCCGTCGAGCTGGCCGCGGCGACGCTGGACCGGCCCCGGCCGGCGCTGCTGCGGGCCGCGCTGCTGGAGGGGCTGGCTCGGGAGGGCGTCGGTGAGCTGCTGAGCTGGCCGGCCGGGGCGGCCGGCCTGCGCGAGCGGCTGGCCTTCCTGCACGCGGCGCTCGGCGAGCCCTGGCCGGCGGTCTCGGACGAGGCCCTGCTGGCCCGGGCGGACGACTGGCTGGAGCCCGAACTCTCGCGCGCCCGGCGGCGCTCCGACCTCGCCCGGATCGACACCGCGGGCGCCCTGCAGCGGCTGCTGCCCTGGGCGGGCGGCGCGGCCGGGCGGCTCGACGAACTGGCGCCGGAGCGGATCACGGTGCCGTCCGGCTCCCGGATCCGGGTCGACTACAGCGGCGAACGGCCGGTGCTGGCGGTCAAGTTGCAGGAGCTGTTCGGCTGGGCCGCCGCGCCCGCGCTGGCCGGCGGGCGGGTGCCGCTCACCGTCCACCTGCTCTCCCCCGCCGGGCGCCCGGCGGCCGTGACCGGCGACCTCGCCTCGTTCTGGCGCGAGGGCTACCGGGCCGTCCGGGCCGAGCTGCGGGGGCGCTACCCGCGCCACCCGTGGCCGGAGGACCCGAGCACCGCCGAGCCGACCCGGCGCCTGAACGCCCGGCGCTGACCGGCCGGGTGGCCGCCCGCGGGGTCGCGCCCCACGGGCGGCCGCCCGGCCGGAACCGTCGGAACGTCAGAACTGCTCGACGAAGTACGGCTCGACGGTCATCCAGCCGTTGCCGCGGGCCCCGTTGAGCCGGCCCGAACTGGTCCGGGCGAGGGTGTACCAGGACTCCACGTAGTCCGGGTCGTCGACCCACCAGGAGGTCGGCAGGGCCGCCAGGACGGCGTTGACCAGCGGGATGTAGGCGCCCTGGTCGGCGATGGTGAGCAGGACGGCGGCCACCGCCTGGGCCAGCGCCAGGTAGTTGGTGTCGCCGTCGTCCTCCATCAGGACGACGTCGGCCAGGTTGTACTTGTAGTTCGACCAGTTCACCAGGATCTGGTTCGGGTGGTACACCGTGCCGTCGTACTGGAGGTACGGCATGGCGACCGAGTCGACCCTGACCTTGCCGTCCTGGCCGAAGCCGGTCACCAGGCCGAACATCTCGGCGGCGCCCTTGAACCAGGGCTCCTCGTCGTCGGCGACCTCGATGCCGCTGATCTTGGTGGCCCACCAGCCGCCGGCCGCCTGCGCCGCGCCCGGTCCCTGCGCCGTCTCCGGGCCGTTCGCCGCGGCGGCACCGCCCGCGGCGTCGAGACCGCGTGCGCCGAACTCCCGCTGGAGGACGGCCATACCGGCGGCCAGCGTCCTGGCGGTGTCGATGTCCACCAGGTAGACCGGCTGCCCGGGCACCGCCGTGGCGTCGAGCGCGTGGACCCGGCCGGCGGTGTCGTAGGCGCGGACGGTGCGGGCGTGGTCGTCGGCGACGGCGGTGGCCACCAGCGGCGCGGCGCCCGCGTCCAGCGCGGGCCGCATCGACGGGTCGGCCAACTGGACGCGCAGCAGCGGGCCGAGGTCGCCGAGGCCCTTGGCGGCGGCGATCCGGCGGTCCGCCTGCGCGGTGGTGGCGGCGAGCCGGCCGGCGGGGCCCTGGGCGGCCGCGGCCAGCGGGCCGAGGTCGGCGGCGCCGGAGGCCGCGTCGGCGGTCGCGGACCGCAGCCGGTCGCGCAGCGCGGCGTCGGTGAGGGCGCCGGCCAGCGCGCGGGCGACCTCGTCCTCGATCGCGGACACCTGGGTGGCGGTGGCCCGGGCGGCGGGCGCCTGGGCGGGAGCGGTGGGGTGCGGTGCCGGGGCGGCCAGCGCCTGGCCGGCGCCGAGCGCCAGCAGCGGCAGGGCCGCGAGCGCCACGACGGCGCGCCGCAGAGGGAGCACGGACATGAGGGATCTCCAGACTCGTCGGGTGAGGCGTCGGAGCGGGTGGAGCGGCACGGCGCGCGGATCATGGACGTCGGTGCCATGACAAGTGAAGAGCTCTCCTGACGCCGGATCAACCCCCGGTACGAAGCAATCGCCCGCCGGGCGGCCCGGCCGGCCGCCGGACGGCGAGAAGGCGGTGGGCGCGGCCCGATCCGGACCGCGCCCACCGCCTTCTCGCCGGCCGTCAGTGCGCGGCGGCCTCCCAGTTCGCGCCGACGCCCACCGAGACGTCGAGCGGGGCGCGCAGCGGGTAGGCGCCGGCCATCTGCGCGCGGACGATCGCCTCGACCTGCTCGCGCTCACCGGGCGCCAGCTCCAGCACGATTTCGTCGTGCACCTGGAGCAGCATCCGGGAGGTGAGGCCGGCGGCGGTCAGCGCCTCGTCCACCCGGAGCATGGCGATCTTGACGATGTCGGCGGCCGAGCCCTGGATCGGGGCGTTGAGGGCCATCCGCTCGGCCATCTCGCGGCGCTGGCGGTTGTCGCTGTTGAGGTCCGGCAGGTAGCGGCGGCGGCCGAGCAGGGTCTCGGTGTAGCCGGTGGCGCGGGCCTCGTCGACGACCCGGCGCAGGTAGTCGCGCACGCCGCCGAAGCGCTCGAAGTAGGTGTCCATCAGGCCCTGGGCCTCGGCGGGCTTGATGCCGAGCTGCTGGGAGAGCCCGTACGCGGAGAGCCCGTACGCCAGACCGTAGGACATCGCCTTGATCTTGCGGCGCATCTCGGCGTCCACCGCGTCGCCGGGGACGTCGAAGACCTGGGAGGCGACGGTGGTGTGCAGGTCCTCGCCGGTGGCGAAGGCCTCGATCAGGGCCTCGTCCTCGGAGAGGTGGGCCATGATGCGCAGTTCGATCTGGGAGTAGTCGGCCGTCAGCAGCGCTTCGTAGCCCGCGCCGACGACGAAGGCGCGGCGGATGGCGCGGCCCTCCTCGGTGCGGACCGGGATGTTCTGCAGGTTCGGGTCCTGCGAGGAGAGCCGGCCGGTGGCGGCGACCATCTGGTTGAAGGTGGTGTGGATCCGGCCGGCCGGCGAGACCGTCTTGAGCAGGCCCTCGACGGTGGTGCGCAGCTTGGCCTGGTCGCGGTGGCGGAGCAGGATGACCGGCAGCTCGTTGTCGGTCTGGCCGGCCAGCCAGGTGAGCGCGTCGGCGTCGGTGGTGTAGCCGGTCTTGATCTTCTTGGTCTTGGGCAGGGCCAGCTCGCCGAAGAGGATCTCCTGGAGCTGCTTGGGCGAGCCGAGGTTGAACTCGTGGCCGGCGGCGGCGTGCGCCTCCTCCACCACGCGCTGGATCTCGGTGGCGAACTGGGCCTCCAGGCCGGTGAGCCAGGGGCGGTCGGCGGCGATGCCGGTGCGCTCCATCCGGGCCAGCAGGGCGGCGATCGGCAGCTCCATGTCGCGCAGCAGCTCGGTGGCGCCGACCTCGGCGAGGCGGGTGTCGAAGAGGGCGGCGAGGTCGAGCACGGCGCGGGCCTGGAGCATCAGCGCCTGGGCGCGGGCGGCCACCGCGTCGACCTCGTCCGGCTCCTCGGGGGCGTCGAAGGCGAGCTGGCCGCTCTCGGCGACCGCGGCCGGGGCGAGCGAACGGGCCAGGTACTCCTCGGCGAGCACCTCCAGGGTGAAGGTGCGGCGGCCGGGCTTCTCCAGGTACGCGGCGAGGGCGGTGTCGGCGACGACGCCCGCGATCGTCCAGCCGCGCTCGGCGAAGGCGCGCATCACCTGCTTGGCGATGTGCAGGGCCTTGGGGGCGGCCGGGTCGGCCAGCCAGTCGGCGAAGGCGCGTTCGTCCTCCTCGGCGAGCAGCGCCGGGTCGAACCAGGCGGCGGTCTCGCCGGCGGCCAGCGCGATCTCGGTGACCTCGCCGGTGCCGAGCGCCCACCGGTAGACGGCGGCCAGCGCGACCGGGGCCTTGCCGTCGGAGTGCCCGCGCAGCCACCCGGCCAGCGTGCCCGGGTCGGTGAGCAGTTCGCCGTCCACCTCGACGCCGGGGGCGAGTTCGACGGCGGCCTCGGGCTCGGCGGCGGCCGGGTCGATGCCGAAGACCCGGTCGCGGAAGTTGGCGTTGCGGAACTCCAGCGACTCCATCAGACCGGCGACCGCCTCGCGGTCGAACGCGGCGCGCTCCAGGTCGGCGACGGCGAGCGGGAGTTCGACGTCGCGGACCAGCTCGGTGAGGACGCGGTTGCGCTTGACCGAGTCCAGGTGGTCGCGCAGCTTCTCGCCGATCTTGCCCTTCACCTCGTCGGCGCGGGAGACGAGTTCGTCGAAGGAGCCGAACTGGTTGACCCACTTGGCGGCCGTCTTCTCGCCGACGCCCGGGATGCCGGGCAGGTTGTCGGACGGGTCGCCGCGCAGCGCCGCGAGGTCGGGGTACTGGCGGGGGGTGACGCCGTACTTCTCGGCGACCTTCTCCGGGGTGTAGCGGGTGAGTTCGGAGACGCCCTTGGTCGGGTAGAGGACGGTGATGTGGTCGGTGACCAGCTGGAGCGAGTCCCGGTCGCCGGTGACGATGTCGACGTCGAAGCCGGCCGCCTCGGCGGCGGTGGCCAGGGTGGCGATGATGTCGTCGGCCTCGAAGCCCTCGACCGTCATCCGCGGCACCCGCATGGCGTCCAGCAGTTCGCCGATCAGGCCGATCTGGCTGCGGAACTCGTCCGGCGTCTTGGCCCGGTTGGCCTTGTAGTCGGGGAACTCGACGGAGCGGAACGTCTGCCGGGAGAGGTCGAAGGCCACCGCGAGGTGGGTGGGCCGCTCGTCCCGGACGGTGTTGGCGAGCATCGAGGCGAAGCCGTACACCGCGTTGGTGGGCTGGCCGGTGGAGGTGTTGAAGTTCTCCACGGGCAGCGCGTAGAACGCCCGGTAGGCCATCGAGTGCCCGTCGAGCAGCATCAGCCGGGGCCGCGCCCCGCCGCCACCCGCCGCGCCCTTGTCCGTACTCTGCGTAGCCACGTCAACGTCCGTTCCTGCCGATTCCACTACCGGCCACCGATCCTATGGCCCGGCACCGACAAAAAGGGCGCCGCGCGGTCCGTGCGCCGGGCCCGCGGGGTGCGGCGCCCAGGGGGGCGTGCCCGGGCGGGCGCGCACTCGCGCGGGCGCGCCCGTGCGCGAGGAGCCGGGTCCGGCCGGGAGGGGGAACGGGTCCCGGCCGACGGGGAACGGTCCGGGCGCGCCCGCCACGCCAACTCCCCCACGCGATCACTACCGCCGAGTAGGACGGTCGTACGATCACAGGCAGCACGACGACGTGACCCCCGAGCGGCAGGAGCTCCCCCATGACCGAAGCGGCCCCCGGCGCGACCACCCCCGAACCGGCCCCCGCCCTGAACATCCCGCAGGAGGTGCTGGACCACTTCGCGAAGCTCGGCGTCGACCCGGCCACCTTCTCCGGCGGCCGCCTCGGCGACAAGCTCGGGATCCGGGTCGTCGAGGCCTCCGGCGACCGGGTGGTCGGCACGATGCCCGTCGAGGGGAACCAGCAGCCGTACGGGCTGCTGCACGGCGGCGCCTCGGCGGCGCTGGCCGAGACCCTCGGCTCGGTCGGCGCGATGCTGCACGCCGGCCCCGGCCGGTACGCGGTGGGCGTGGACCTGAACGCCACCCACCACCGCTCGGCCACCTCCGGCCTGATCACCGGGGTCGCCACCGCCGTGTTCAAGGGACGCACCGCCGCCACCTACGAGATCGCGATCACCGACGACACCGGCAAGCGGATCACCAGCTGCCGCCTGACCTGCATGCTCCGCGACCTCTGACGCCCCGTCGGCCCGGCCGACCCGTCAATGGCCCGCCGGTCGGGCCGACCGATCATCAATTCCCTTGTCCGCCCCCTTGTTTGACCTTCGACTGCCCTGGGCAGGCGTTGGTCCAGACAAGGGGGCGGACGCGTTTGCGCGCACTGCGAGGGATGTAACACTGCGTAACAAGTAGGAAATCCGAACTTTTGACCGCTTCCGGGCCCGCATCGACCCGGGGGTGTTTCGCCATTCCCGGGAATGTCCGATATTCGGACGCACACGCCCGACACCAGCACGGCGGACAGTCGTGTCCGATTATCGGTGAGGCCAGGAGTCACCCGCAATTCTGGCCCTTACATGCACCTACCAGCGAGTAGACGCCTGTCAGTACAGGATCGATCGGGCCAGAACGACCACATAGTGAGACGGTCGCTCCGTGTGCTCATAACAAGAGAATCACAGCCTCGCCACAGCACTGCCCGAGCCGCCCAGAGGCATCTAGAGTCACGGCCAGTCACCGCGCCACCGGATTGGGCCAGGCCCATTGCGCATCCCGGCTCCCGCCACTCAGGCGCGGCGCCCTCCTGAACCGAAGGGGACCCCTGTGCGTCACCGTTCAGCAGTTGTCGTGAGCATTGCCGTGATCGGCGCCCTCAGCATCAGCGCCTGCGGATCCCGCGGCGAGAAGAAGTCCGGGGACGGCAACGCCGGGGCCACCACCACCGTCACCATCGGCGTGGACGCGCCGCTCACCGGCGACCTCTCCGCCCTCGGCCTCGGCATCCGCAACTCCGTCGAGCTCGCGGTCAAGCAGGCCAACGAGAAGAACGAGGTCCCCGGCGTCAAGTTCGAGATCAAGGCCCTCGACGACACCGCCAAGCCCGCCCCGGGCCAGCAGAACGCCACCCAGCTGGTCGCCGACAAGAACGTCATCGGCGTCGTCGGCCCGCTGAACTCCAGCGTCGCCCAGTCGATGCAGCAGATCTTCAACGACGCCAACCTCGTCCAGATCTCCCCCGCCAACACCGGCGTCGCGCTCAGCCAGGGCGAGAAGTGGGCCAGCGGCGACAAGGCCCGCCCCTTCAAGTCCTACTTCCGCACCGCCACCACCGACGCCGTCCAGGGCCCCTTCGCCGCCCAGTTCCTGGCCAAGGACGCCAAGAAGACCAAGGTCTTCCTCATCGACGACCAGAAGACCTACGGCGCCGGCCTCGCCGCCACCTTCAAGGGCGAGTTCGTCAAGCAGGGCGGCACCATCGTCGGCGAGGAGCACGTCAACCCCGACGACCGCGACTTCGCCGCCGTCGTCACCAAGGTCAAGAGCTCCGGCGCCGAAGCCGTCTACTACGGCGGCGAGTACCCCGCCGCCGGTCCGCTCTCCCTCCAGCTCAAGGACGCCGGCCTCACCATCCCCCTGATGGGCGGCGACGGCATCCAGAGCGGCGACTTCATCAAGCTCAACCCCAAGAGCGCGGGCGACTACGCCACCGCCGTCGGCCTGCCCGTCGAGGCGCTCCCCACCGCCGCCAAGTTCATCGCCGACTACAAGGCCGCCGGCTACAAGGACGCCTACGAGACCTACGGCGGCTACTCCTACGACAGCGGCTGGGCGATCATCGAGGCCGTCAAGAACGTCGTCAAGGACAACGGCGGCAAGCTCCCCAGCAACCCCCGCGCCAAGGTCGTCGAGGCCGTCCAGAAGGTCTCCTTCGACGGCGTGACCGGCAAGGTCTCCTTCGACGAGTTCGGCGACACCACCAACAAGCAGCTCACCGTCTACACCGTCAAGGACGGCAAGTGGGCCGTGGAGAAGTCCGGCACCTTCAGCGGCTGACCTGACCAACCGTCAGGAACGGCCCGCAACACCGGAGTCATCCCGCGCGGGGGCGCCACCAGTGCCCCCGCGCGTGCCCACATCCCCCACCCACGCGGACTTCACGCAACGCACAACGGAGGCCCAGCGGTGCACGACCTACCGCAGCAGCTGGCCAACGGCCTGATCCTCGGCGCCCTCTACGGGCTCGTCGCGATCGGCTACACGATGGTCTACGGCATCGTCCAGCTCATCAACTTCGCCCACGGCGAGATCGTCATGGTCGGCGGCTTCGGCGCCCTGACCGCCTACCTCGCCCTCCCCGGCGGCACCACGCTCTGGCTGGCCCTACCGCTGATGCTGATAGCCGGCATCCTGGTCTCCACGCTCACCGCCGTCGCCGCCGAGCGCTTCGCCTACCGGCCGCTGCGCACCGCGCCCCGACTGGCCCCCCTGATCACCGCGATCGGCCTGTCGATCGTCCTGCAGCAGCTCGTCTTCTCGTTCTACCCCGACGCGAAGAAGGCCCGGGTCTTCCCGAAGATCCCCGGCGACCCGTTCGAGCTCGGCTCCGTCACCGTCCAGCGCAGCGACATCTTCCTGATCATCGCCGCCCCGCTCTGCATGCTCGCCCTCGGCTGGTTCGTCACCCGCACCCGCTCCGGCCGCGCCATGCAGGCCACCAGCCAGGACCCCGACACCGCCAAGCTCATGGGCATCGACACCGACCGGATCATCGTCATGGCCTTCGCCATCGGTGCCGCGTTCGCCGCCGTCGCCGCCGTCGCCTACGGCCTGCGCAGCGGCCAGGTCGACTTCCGGATGGGCTTCCTGCTCGGCCTCAAGGCCTTCACCGCGGCCGTCCTCGGCGGCATCGGCAACATCTACGGCGCCATGCTCGGCGGCGTCGCCCTCGGCCTCGCCGAAGCCCTCGCCACCGGCTACATCCAGCACCTGCCCGGCATGCACCTCTTCGGAGGCGGCGCCTGGAAGGACGTCTGGGCCTTCGTACTCCTCATCCTCGTCCTGCTCGTCCGACCCCAGGGCCTGCTCGGCGAACGCGTCGCGGACAGGGCGTGAGCACCATGACCACCACCTCGACCACCGAGACCACCCCGGTCATCCCGCTGCCGGCCCGCGCCGCCGCCCTCCTCACCGGCCTCGGCGCCCTCGCCACCGCCGGCTCCGCCCTGATGTCCTGGACGTACACCGACGAGTTCCCCGGCGACCTCACCTACTACGGCTCCCCCGCCGGCCTCCAGTGGCTCGCCCTCACCGCGGGCCTGCTCACCCTCGCCCTGCTGCTCGCCACCCACGGCGTCCGCGGACTGCGCTGGGCCGCCCCCACCCGCAGCCACAACGCCGTCCTGCTCGCCGCCGCCGGCGCCTTCGCCGTCAGCTGGTTCTCCGTCATCGCCATCGCGGTCGACCTCGGCGGCCTCGCCAACCTCGACCCCGGCGGCTGGGTCGCCGCCCTCGGCTCGCTGCTCGCCGTCGTCGGCGCCCTCGGCCTGCCGCTCGACCGGCGCACCCACGTCCCGGTGCGGATCCTCGACCGGCGGCTGTTCCTGCTCCTCCCCGCCGCCCCGGTCGTCTGGTTCGCCACCCACGCCGTCCCCGAGGACAAGCCCGTCGCCCCGGTGCTGACCGCCCTCGCCGGCGCCCTGGTGATCGCCGCCGCCGCCGTCCTGCTCCTGCAGATCGGCCACCTCGCCAACAGCGCGCTCCGCCTCGGCACCGTCGAGCGGCCACTGCCCGCCGCCCGCGAACTGCCCTCCTGGGCCGAGGTCCTGCTCATCGTGCTGGCCTTCGCCATCGGCCTGTTCGCGATCACCTTCGGCATCGACACCGAGTACGGCGAACTCTTCACCGCCTACCTGCTGCTCGCCGCCGCCGTCGTCCCCGCCCTGGCCAAGGGCGGCCTGCTGGCCCGGCTGCGCGCGCTGACCGTCAAGTACCGCCCGGTCACCACCGGCGCCGCCTTCGCCGCCGCCGCCAGCTTCCCGTTCACCCAGACCAGCGACCAGTACACCTCGGTCGCCGCCAACATCCTGATCTTCGCCACCGTCGCCCTCGGCCTCAACATCGTCGTCGGCCTGGCCGGCCTGCTCGACCTCGGCTACGTCGCCTTCCTCGGCGTCGGCGCCTACGCCGCCGCCCTGGTCTCCGGCTCCCCCGCCTCGCCGATCCACGTCCAGTTCCCCTTCTGGGCCGCGATGCTGACCGGCGCCGTGGTGTCGATGATCTTCGGTGTGCTGATCGGCGCCCCCACCCTGCGGCTGCGCGGCGACTACCTCGCCATCGTCACCCTCGGCTTCGGCGAGATCTTCCGCATCACCATGCTCAACCTCAACGGCACCACCGGCCCCAAGATCACCAACGGCTCGAACGGCATCCCGCGGATCCCCGACCTCCAGATCCTCGGCTTCGACCTCGGCAAGCCGCACACCGTCCTCGGCGTCGAACTCGGCCGGTTCTCCAACTACTACCTGCTGATGCTCCTGGTCACCGCCCTCGTCGTGCTGGTCTTCGCCCGGGTCGGCGACTCCCGCATCGGCCGCGCCTGGGTCGCCATCCGCGAGGACGAGACCGCCGCCGAGGCCATGGGCATCAACGGCTTCCGGCTCAAGCTCCTCGCCTTCGCCCTCGGCGCCTGCCTCGCCGGCCTCGCCGGCACCGTCCAGGCCCACGTCAGCTACACCGTCACCCCCGACCAGTACACCTTCGCCGAGGCCCTGCCGCCCAACTCCGCCTTCCTGCTCGCCGCCGTCATCCTCGGCGGCATGGGCACCATCAGCGGCCCGCTGGCCGGCGCCACCCTCCTCTTCCTCATCCCGAAGAAGCTGGAGTTCCTCTCCAACTACCAGCTGCTCGCCTTCGGCATCGCCCTCATCGTGCTGATGCGCGTCCGCCCCGAAGGGCTCATCCCCAACCGGCGCAACCAGCTGGAATTCCACGAGGCCGCGATCCCCGCGCAGCTCTCCGGCGACACCGTCGCCCTCACCAAGGCAGGGGCGTGACCAGCCAGATGACCACCACCGACGCCCCCGCCGCCGTCTCCGGGCCCGGCCCCGCCAAGCCCCTGCTCGAAGTCTCCGGCGTCACCATGCGGTTCGGCGGCCTCACCGCCGTCAACAACGTCTCCCTCACCGTCGGCGAAGGCGAGATCATCGGCCTGATCGGCCCCAACGGCGCCGGCAAGACCACCTTCTTCAACTGCCTCACCGGCCTCTACGTCCCCACCGAGGGACGCGTCGCCTACCGCGGCACCGTCCTGCCGCCCAAGCCCCACCTCGTCACCCAGGCCGGCATCGCCCGCACCTTCCAGAACATCCGGCTCTTCGCCAACATGACCGTCCTGGAGAACGTCCTCGTCGGCCGGCACAGCCGCACCAAGGAAGGCATCTTCTCCGCCATCCTCCGCGGCCCCGGCTACCACCGCGCCGAAGCCGAGAGCCGCGCCCGCGCCATGGAACTGCTGGCGTTCACCGGACTCGCCGACAAGGCCGACCACCTCGCCCGCAACCTCCCCTACGGCGAACAGCGCAAGCTGGAGATCGCCCGGGCCCTCGCCTCCGACCCCGGCCTGCTGCTCCTCGACGAGCCCACCGCCGGCATGAACCCGCAGGAGACCCGGGCCGCCGAGGAACTCGTCTTCGCCATCCGTGACAAGGGCATCTCCATCCTCGTCATCGAGCACGACATGCGGTTCATCTTCAACCTGTGCGACCGCACCGCCGTCCTGGTCCAGGGCCAGAAGATCGTCGAAGGCGACCGCGAGACCGTCCAGGGCGACGAACGCGTCATCACCGCCTACCTCGGCGCACCGCTCGAAGGCACCGCCCCCGCAGCAACGGAGACCGACCAGTGACCGCACTCCTCGAGGTCAAGGACCTCCGCGTCGCCTACGGCAAGATCGAAGCCGTCAAGGGCATCAGCTTCACCGTCAACCAGGGCGAGGTCACCACCCTGATCGGCACCAACGGCGCCGGCAAGACCACCACCCTGCGCACCCTGTCCGGTCTGCTCAAGCCCACCGGCGGCACGGTCACCTTCGACGGCCAGGCCCTCACCACCGTCCCCGCCCACAAGATCGTCGCCCTCGGGCTCGCCCACTCCCCCGAGGGCCGGCACATCTTCCCGCGGATGACCATCGAGGAGAACCTGCTGCTCGGCGCGTTCCTGCGCACCGACACGGCCGGCATCGCGGCGGACGTCGAGCGGGCCTACGGCCTCTTCCCGATCCTCGGCGAGCGGCGCAAGCAGGCCGCCGGCACCCTGTCCGGCGGCGAGCAGCAGATGCTCGCCATGGGCCGGGCACTGATGTCCCAGCCGAAGCTGCTGATGCTGGACGAGCCCTCGATGGGGCTCTCCCCGCTGATGATGCAGAAGATCATGGCGACCATCGTGGAGCTGAAGGCCAGCGGCACGACCATCCTGCTGGTCGAGCAGAACGCCCAGGCGGCGCTCTCGCTGTCCGACCAGGGCTACGTGATGGAGACCGGCCGCATCGTGCTCAAGGGCACCGGCGCCGACCTCCTGCACGACGAGTCCGTGCGGAAGGCCTACCTCGGCGAGGACTGACCTCCCGCCCGGGCGGCACGTGGAAGGGCCCGGCAGCGTGCGCTGCCGGGCCCTTCCACGTGCCTGTCGGCCCACGGGCCGCTACTGCTCGCCCTTGGCCTCGTCGGCCTTCTTCTTGTCCTGGGCCTCGCCCTCTTCGATCACGGCCTCCGCGACCGCGGCCATCGTCATCCGACGGTCCATCGAGGTCTTCTGGATCCACCGGAACGCGGCCGGCTCGTTCAGCCCGAACTTGGTCTGCAGGACGCTCTTCGCCCGGTCCACCAGCTTCCGGGTCTCCAGCCGCTGGGTGAGGTCCTGGATCTCCTCCTCCAGCGTCCGCATCTCGGTGTACCGGGAGACGGCCATCTCGATCGCGGGGACCAGGTCGCTCTTGCTGAACGGCTTCACGATGTACGCCATCGCGCCCGCGTCCCGCGCCCGGTCCACCAGCTCGCGCTGCGAGAACGCGGTCAGCATCAGCACGGGCGCCAGGTGCGCCTCGTGGATCTGCTCGGCGGCGGAGAGCCCGTCCAGGACGGGCATCTTCACGTCCAGGATCGCCAGGTCGGGCCGCAGCTCCTCGACCAGCTTCAGCGCCGTCGCCCCGTCCCCGGCCTCGCCGACGACCGTGTACCCCTCCTCTTCGAGCATCTCCTTCAGGTCGAGGCGGATCAACGCCTCGTCCTCGGCGATCACAATTCGGGTGATCTGGGGCATGTCGGTCTCAAGCGGCTCTGCCTGCTCGTCGGCGGTGCTCACGGGGCTCCTCGTTCCGGCGGGGTACTGCATCAATGAGGGTACCTACACCCACCCGCGGACGCGCACGCGGTATGCTGTCGCAGTCGCACCCGGCCGGGTTGGCGGAATAGGCTTACGCGGATGTCTCAAACACATCTGTCCGAAAGGACATGCGGGTTCGAATCCCGCACCCGGCACTTCACGCGGTATTCCCGCTGAATGAGGAATTCACCGGATCCGGTGGATGGTCGCGGAATCTCCCCGATGTCACCCGGGCAGCACACACGCTGAGCGACATGACTCCGCCCTCAGTGCGCGAACAAGCCGTCCGTCTCCTTCGCCAAGGCGTCCGCAACACCGACGTAGCACGGAGGCTCGGCGTCCCACCCGGCACCGTCTCCTGGTGGAAGCACGAAGATCGTGCCAAGCACGGCACGCTTCCCGGGCGCAAGCGGTCGACCTGCGTCCACTGCCACGGAGACGAGATGAACCGCTCCGCCTACGCTTACCTGCTCGGCCTCTATCTGGGTGACGGTCACATCAGCCGGCCCGAGCAGCACCGCACGGCGAGCCTGTCCATCTCCTGCGACGACAACTGGCCGGGAATCATGGATTCCGCCGAGAAGGCCATGCGCGAGGTGATGCCGCACAACAAACCGTGCCGCGTCCGCCGAACCGGCTCCCACGACGTGAAGCTGTACTCCCAGCACCTGACCTGCTACTTCCCCCAGCACGGCGCCGGTAAGAAGCACGAGCGCCTCATCGCCCTGCGGCTCTGGCAACAGGAGATCGTCGAAGCCCACCCGTGGGAGTTCCTGCGCGGCCTGATCCACTCCGACGGCTGCCGCATCACCAACTGGGCGACCCGCACCGTCAACGGTGTCGTCCGCCGCCACGAATACCCGCGCTACTTCTTCACCAACACCTCGACCGACATCGTCGCCCTCCTCACCTCGACCCTCGACGCCGTCGGCGTGCGGTGGAAGACCTCCGTCCCCCGCCCCACCGGCCAGGTCAACGTCTCCATCGCCCGCAAGGCCTCCGTCGCCCTCATGGACGCCCACATCGGCCCCAAGTACTGATGGCGGCGCGCTCCTCCCGGGAGCGCGCCGCCATCAGCGAAGCCCGGTCAGCTGTCAAGTGTTCCCACGTGGTGGACGCGGACGAGGTTGGTGGAGCCGGCGAGGCCGGGTGGGGAGCCGGCGGTGATGACGACGATGTCGCCCTTGCGGCAGCGGCCGAGGGAGAGCAGCGCGGCGTCGACCTGTTCGACCATCTCGTCCGTGGTGGCGGCGAAGGGGCCGAGGAAGGTCTCCACGCCCCAGGTGAGGGCGAGTTGGCTGCGGACGGCCGGTTCGTAGGTGAAGGCGAGCACCGGGATCGGCGAGCGGGAGCGGGAGAGCCGGCGGGCGGTGTCGCCGGACTGGGTGAAGGCGATCAGGTACTTGGCGCCCAGGAAGTCGCCGATCTCGGTGGCCGCGCGGGCGACGGCGCCGCCCTGGGTGCGCGGCTTGGTGCCGGCGGTGAGCGGCGGGAGGCCGTCGGCGAGGACGTCCTGTTCGGCGGCCTCGATGATGCGGCCCATGGTCCGGACCGTCTCGACGGGGTACTTGCCGACGGAGGTCTCGCCGGAGAGCATCACCGCGTCGCTGCCGTCGAGGACGGCGTTGGCGACGTCGGAGGCCTCGGCCCGGGTGGGGCGGGAGGCGTTGATCATCGAGTCCAGCATCTGGGTGGCGACGATGACCGGCTTGGCGTTGCGCTTGGCCAGCTTGACGGCGCGCTTCTGGACCATCGGGACCTGTTCGAGGGGCATCTCCACGCCCAGGTCGCCGCGGGCCACCATGATGCCGTCGAAGGCGTCCACGATGGATTCCAGGTTCTCGACCGCCTGCGGCTTCTCGATCTTGGCGATGACCGGGACGAAGCGCCCCTCCTCCGCCATCACGCGGTGGACGTCCTCGATGTCGCGGCCGCTGCGGACGAAGGAGAGCGCGATCAGGTCGGCGCCGGTCCGCAGGGCCCAGCGCAGGTCGGCGATGTCCTTCTCGCTCAGCGCGGGTACGGAGACGGCGACGCCGGGGAGGTTGAGGCCCTTGTGGTCGGAGACCAGGCCGCCCTCGACGACGGTGCAGCGGACCAGCGGGCCGGCCACCTCGACGACCTCCAGGGTGACCCGGCCGTCGTCGACGAGGATCCGCTCGCCGCTGGTGACGTCGGCGGCGAGGCCCGGGTAGGTGGTGCCGCAGATGTTCTGGTCTCCGACGACGCCCTTGTCGGTGGAGATCGTGAACTCGTCGCCGCGTTCGAGAAGTACCGGACCTTCGGCGAAGGTCTCCAGTCGGATCTTCGGGCCTTGAAGGTCGGCGAGCACGCCGACGCTGCGGCCGGTCTCGTCGGCGGCCTTGCGGACCCGGCGGTAGCGCTCCTCGTGCTCGGCGTGCGAGCCGTGGCTCAGGTTGAAGCGGGCGATGTCCATCCCGGCGTCGACCAGCGTCTTGATCTGGTCGTACGAGTCGGTGGCTGGCCCGAGAGTACAGACGATTTTTGCTCGGCGCATACCCCTGAGCGTAGGCATTACCGGCGCGTAACATCGACGCGCGTCCGACCGGCGGGATGACCTTTGCAGGAAGGTGAGTTGAACAATCTGACACCCGCTCGGACTGGTGTGCGCGCGGCACCCCGCGGGCGTCCGCCGATGCGATTCCGTGAAGGGGTGTTCACCCCCGGTTCACCACGCCTTCGGCCGCCGCTCGCGGCCCGGCGGGACGCTCGTCACCCGGGTGGGAGCCCGGACACGGGTCCGACGAGGGGGAATCGCCCGGTATGAAGCGTGCGTTCGGGGTGATCGCGGCACTGGTGCTGCTCGGCGGGGTGGCGTTCGCGCTGCTCAAACCCACCGGCAAGGACGATCCGGGCTCGAAGGTCGTCACGGTGACCGGCGTGATCGGCTCCGAGAAGCGGGACTTCTTCAAGGATCCGGACGTCGTGGCCGCGCTGGCGGAGCAGGGCCTCAAGGTCGACGTGCAGACCACCGGTTCGTGGCTGATGAGCGAGAGCGACCTCGGCCGGCTCGACTTCGCGTTCCCGGCCAGCCTGTCGCCGGCCGAGGCGATCCGCCGGCAGCTGCAGCTCAAGGACGGGCCGGTCCGCCCGTTCTACTCGCCCCTGGTGGTGCTGGCCCACCAGTCCACGGCCAAGGTGCTGGCGCAGAACGGGCTGGCCTCCCAGGACCAGAACTCCCGGGTGTGGACGTTCAGGATGGACGAGTACGTCAACGTGGTGAAGGCCGGCCGCCGGTGGGAGGAACTCACCGGGGCGAAGGACCAGGCGGACCTCAGCGGTGCGGTCTTCATGACCACCACGGACCCCGCCGAGTCCTCCTCCGGGGCGCTGTACCTCGCGCTCGTCTCCTACCTGCTCAACAACCACCAGGTGGTGTCGAGCGACGCCGAGGTGCAGCAGGTGAAGGCCGTGCTGTCCGCGCTGACCAGCAAGCAGGGCATCCAGAAGAGCAGCAGCGACGAGCCGTTCCGGGACTTCCTCTCGAACGTGGGCAATCCGCTGGTGCTCGCCTACGAGTCGCAGGCGGCGCAGCTGGCGGTGGAGGGCAAGGGCACCGGCGACATGGTGGTGCTGTACCCGGACACCACCATCTCCTCCGACCACACCATCGTCGGGCGCACGGCGGCCGGGCAGAAGCTGGCCGCGCTGCTGAACGACGACCAGAAGCTCCGCACGCTGGAGGCCAGGTACGGGTTCCGGCCGCAGTCGGATCCGGCCGCCTTCGGTCTGCGGACCGCCGGGCGGGAGAACCCGGCCTTCGCGGCGGACCTGACGGCGGCGCGGGTGAAGCAGGCGCCGGTGCCGTCCTCGGAGGCGCTGGCCAAGCTGGTCGACGCGGCGAAGGGGAAGTGACCGGCCGATGGCGGGCGGGACGGTGGCGGGGCGAACGGGACCGCCCGAAGCGGTACACGACGGCACGACGGACGGGGCGACGATGAGGACGACCAGGGCGGGGGCCGCGGCGGGGCGCGGCGGGCGGGTGCTGGTGGCGGGGCTCGCCCTGCTGGTGGCGGCGACGGCGTGCACGTCCTCGCCGGCGCCGGCTCCGCAGCAGAGCGACGCGCCGGCGCCGACCGCGCGCGCGGGGGTGCTGCGGGTGCTGGCCGGCAGCGAACTGCAGGACATGGCGCCGGTGCTGGAGGAGGCGCAGAAGGCGACCGGGGTGACCGTCCAGTTCGCCTGGACCGGGTCGCTGGACGGTGCGGACGCCGTGGCCTCGGGCCGGGCGGACGGCAAGTACGACGCGGTCTGGTTCCCCTCGAACCACTATCTGCGGCTGGACGACGCGGGGAAGTCGAAGCTGCTGTCGGAGACGCCGGTGATGGTGTCGCCGGTGGCGGTGGGTGTGCGGTCGTCCGCGCTCAACGAGCTTGGCTGGGGCGACGGTTCCAAGGTGAGCTGGGGGCAGCTGGCGGACGCGGCGTCGACCGGCAGGCTGGCGTACGGGATGGCCGACCCGTCGCGGTCCAACTCGGGCTTCTCGGCGCTGGTGGCGGTGGCGGCGGCGTTCTCGGGGGCGGATTCGGCGCTCACCGAGGCGGACGTGCGGAAGGCGACGCCGTCGTTGAAGCAGTTCTTCACGGGGCAGAAGCTGACGTCGGGTTCGTCCGGCTGGCTGGCGCAGGCGTACGCGCGGGCGGAGCAGGGCCGGGTCGGGGCGCTGGTCAACTACGAGTCGGTCCTGCTGTCGATGAACAAGACGCTGGCGGCGGACCAGCAGTTGACGGTGATCCGGCCGACCGACGGCGTGGTTTCGGCGAACTATCCGCTGACGCTGCTCAGTTCGTCGGCCGAGCGGGAGCGGGACTCGTTCCGGCGGCTGACCGACTACCTGCTGAAGGACGAGGTGCAGAAGCGCGTCTCGGAGCTGACGCTGCGTCACCCGGTGTCGGCGGGGGTGGCGGCGGCGCCGTCGCTGCCGGCCGACCGGCGGCACGAGTTGCCGTTCCCGGGCAGCAAGGCGGTCGCGGACGGCCTGTTGGCCTCATACCAGGACGAGCTGCGCCGGCCGTCGCGGACGGTGTACGTGCTGGACACCTCAGGGTCGATGGCGGGGGCGCGGCTGGCGGCGCTGAAGTCCGCGCTGGGGCGGCTGACCGGGGCGGAGGACACCCGGGGGGTGCGGCGGTTCCGCAACCGCGAGGAGGTGACACTGCTGTCGTTCGCCTCCAAGGTGAAGTCGACGAAGACGCACACGGTGCCGGCGGCCGGTGCGCAGCAGGAGTTGGCGTCGATCAACGCGGATGTGCAGGCGCTGTCGGCGGACGGCGGGACGGCGGTGTACAGCTCGCTGCAGGAGGCGTACCGGTTCCTGGACCGGCAGCAGGCGGCGGCGCAGGACGACCGGTTCACGTCGATCGTGGTGATGACGGACGGTGAGAGCAACGAGGGCGCGTCGGACAAGGACTTCCGGAACTTCTACAACGGGTTGTCGGCGGCGCAGAAGGCGGTGCCGGTGTTCCCGATCCTGTTCGGGGACGCGGCGAAGAACCAGTTGCAGGGGATCGCGGAGCTGACCGGGGGCAAGCTGTTCGACGGGACGGCGTCGCTGGACGGGGCGTTCGAGGAGATCCGTGGGTACCAGTAGCCGCGGGGGTCCGGGCGGGCGGCGGGTGGTGGGGTATCTGGAGTCCACCCGCAATCTGGTCGGCTGCGGGGGCGGGGCGGTCGGGCTGGGGCTGCATTTCGCGGGGCTCGGCGGTGCGTGGTGGCCGGGGATCGTGGCGGCGTTGTACGCCGTGGGTGTGCTGCTGGCGCCGGGGCCGCGCCCGGTGACCCCGGGGCGGGGACGGGTGCCGGACGTGCGGGTGCCGAACGTGCCGCTGCCGGACGTGCCGGTGCCCGCGCCGCCGGTGCGCTGGGTGGAGCTGGACGCGCTGGCGGGCTATCTGGGGACGGTGGCCCTGCCGTCGTCGGTGAAGCTGGACGACCTGGTGGAGCGGTTGCGGGTGGTCGGTCCGGGGCCGGCGGCGGAGCGGATCGTGCTGCGGCGGCTGCCGGTGGCGGTGGACGGCTATCTGCGGGCGCGGACCTGGGAGCGCTGGACGCCGGACGGGGAGGATCCGGGGGTGGCGCTCGCCCGGGAGGTGGAGCGGATGGCGGCGGTGCTGGCGGGTTGAGCGGGGGGCGGGCCCGCGCCGGGTGTCGGCGCGGGCCGGTCACGTATCCAGGGCGCCGGCGAGTTCCGCCCGGCGGCGTACGCCGAGTTTGCGGAAGCTGTTGGTCAGGTGGGTCTCCACGGTCCGGACGGCCAGGTGCAGCATGGCGGCGATCTCGGCGTTGGAGTGTCCGGCCGTGGCCAGGCGGCAGATCCGCAGTTCGCTGTCGGTGAGGGCCTCGGCGCCGGCGTGCTCACCGCGGCCGCGCCGGGCGCCGCTGGCGCGGAGCGCCTCGACGGCGACGGCCCGCAGTCGTATCGCGCCGAGCCGTTCGGCGCGGCCGGCGGCCTCGCGCAGGGCGCGGCGGGCGGCGCCGCGCC